>NZ_JBIRJY010000005.1:0-191710 GCF_044329785.1 Streptomyces sp. NPDC017529 | reverse complement strand
GGCGGGGGCGGGGGGGGGGCGGGGGGGGTGTGCGCCGTGCGGGGGCTGGCACCCGCGGTGGGGGGCGGGCGCCCGGCCCCCCGGGCGCCCGCGCCCCCCCCGCCCCCCCCCACCGCTGTGTCCGCCGCACTCGCACATGGTGCAGTGCACTGAACCGGCTGGTGCTGTTTGCTGAACCTTGTCCGGCTGTGCTCCAATGCTGGCGACCCCACGCGCCACCCTTCCGACCCGTGATGACGAGGCACCCGCACCATGACTTTCTCCCTGCACGTCTCCGACGAGGTACGCGCCCTGGCGCCCGGCTTCGGCTATGTCGCCGTCGAGGCGTACGGCCTGGTCAACGGGCCCAGCGACGAGGCCGGTTCGGCCCTCCTGGACGCGGCCGCCCGGCGGCTCGCGGAGCGGCTGGACGGCCGCGCCCCGCAGGACGACCCGCACATCGCCGCCTGGCGCGCCGCGTACACCGCCTTCGGCAGCAAGCCGTCCCGCACCCGCAACTCGGCGGAGGCGCTGGCCAAGCGTGCCCTGGCGGACGGCGGACTGCCCCGCATCAACCGCCTCGTCGACCTCTACAACGCCGTCAGCGTGGCGCACCTCGTCCCCGTCGGCGGCGAGGACCTGGACCGCATCCGGGGCGGCATGCGGCTGGTGCGGGCCACCGGCGCCGAGCCTTTCGCGACCGCGGCCGGCGGCGAGCAGGTCGTCGAGCACCCGGAGCCCGGCGAGGTGGTCTGGTGCGACGACGAGGGCGTGACCTGCCGCCGCTGGAACTGGCGCCAGGGCGTGCGGACGCGGCTGACCGACTCCTCGGTGAACGCGCTGTTCCTGCTGGAGCGGATGGCGCCGATGAGCGTCGCGGAGCTGACCGCGGCGGCCGCCGAACTCGCCGAGGCGCTGGAGAAGACCTGCCCCGGCGCCCGCGTCGAGGTGGGGGAGCCGCGGCTCTTCGACTGAGCCGCGAGCCCCCGCGGGATCAGGCCGTCGCGCCGGGCGCCGGTGCCGTGCCGCCGAGGTGGGCCGGGACCCACCAGGTGTCGTCCGGGCCCTTGGGGCGTACGGGGTAGGCGCGCTGTGCCGCCTCCAGCAGGTCCTGTACGCGGGAGCGCAGCCGGTCGGTGATCTTCTCGGCCTGCTCGTCCGGCGAGGCCTCCACCGGCTCGCCGACCCGGATGGTGATGGGGAAGTGGTTGCGGCCCAGGTCCCGCTTGTGGCCCTTGGTCCACAGGCGCTGGGTGCCCCACAGCGCCATCGGCAGCAGCGGCACCCCGGCCTCCTGCGCCAGCCGGGCCGCGCCCGACTTGAAGGTCTTCAGCGTGAAGGACTCCGAGATCGTCGCCTCCGGGAAGACCCCGATGATCTCGCCGCCGCGCAGCGCGCTCAGCGCGTGCTTGTAGGCGTGCACGCCCTGCGCGCGGTCCACCGGGATGTGCTTCATGGCGCGCATCAGCGGCCCGGACACCTTGTGCCGGAAAACCGATTCCTTGGCCATGAAGCGCACCAGGCGCTTGGCGGGCCGGGCCGCCAGCCCGCAGAAGACGAAGTCCAGGTATCCGATGTGGTTGCTCACCAGGACCGCGCCGCCGCGCCGGGGGATGTGGTCGGCCCCGGCGATGTCGAACTTGAGGTCGAGCGCCTTGAAGACCGTGCGGGCGGCGCCGATGACGGGCGGATAGACGAGCTCTGCCATGTCGGGGGACCCCTTTTCTGTGCCTGGGGAGGGTTCTCCCGGCGAAGAAGTTACGCAGCCGTAAGTATGCGGCTTTCGGGAGATCGTGCCCGATCAGCGCCGCGGCGGCTACCGTGCGGGCTCCTGCTGCCGGGAGATTCTCGTCACGTGGTGGTCACCTCGTGCGGTTGCCCCCCGCAGCAGAAGGTACACCTCGTATCCCGGAGCGTGACCGGGAATGCCCGCCGAAGGCCGCGCCGGGAATGATCGAAGCCCCGGGGGTGCTGTACCCGTCGACGACTGGACTCCGGTGCGCACCGTGCTGCGCACCTGCCGCGACGGGAGGCTGACGGTGCGAGGGCGGGACGTGGGGACGCGGCTGGGCGCCGCGGAGGTGGGCGCCGAGCTGGGGGAGCGGGCCACGCTCGTCCAGTTCTCCAGTGCCTTCTGCCAGCCCTGCCGGGCCACCCGGCGCACCCTGGCCGAGGTGGCGGACATGGTCGACGGGGTCGCCCACGTCGAGATCGACGCCGAGGCGCATCTCGGCCTGGTGCGGACGCTGGCGATCCGGCGCACGCCCACGGTGCTGGTGCTCGACGCCGACGGCGCGGTGGTGCGCCGCGCGGCCGGTCAGCCGCGCAAGGCCGACGTCATCGCCGCTCTGGGGGTCGCCGTCCGTGATTGATCTCCCAGAAACCGGGTGCCGCTTGACTGCCCCGCGCACGCGTCGTCAGGGTGACGTCATGCGGTCAGGCTTCCTTCTTTGCGGACGCGTGTACGTGGACCTTGTGCGCACCGCCGGCGCGTGCTGTCCGGGCGCGTGAGCAGCGACGACTCCGGCGGTTCCGGCAACGGTGCCGCCCCGGCCCGCACACCACGGCAGAAGGACAACTCCATGACGGCACCGACCGGCCTCGGCACCTCCCGCGCCGCCGCCCCCGACCTCCTGCGCTCCGTCTTCCGGCAGCACGCCGCCGGCGTCGCGGTGATCACCGCGCCCGGCGCCCGGCCCGCCGGTTTCACCGCCACCTCTCTGACCTCGGTGGCCGCGGAGCCGCCGCTCGTCTCCTTCGGCATCAGCACCGGCGCCTCCAGCTGGCCCGCGGTCTCCGAGGCCGGCCACATCGGCGTCCACATACTCGGCGAGCACCAGCAGGAGCTGGCCGCGACCTTCGCGCGCAGCGGCGCCGACCGCTTCGCCGCACCGACCTCCTGGCGCTCCGGTCCGTACGGCGTACCGGTGCTGGACGGCGTGCTGGCCTGGCTGGTCTGCGAGGTGGTGGCCCGGGTGCCCGCAGGGGACCACCGCATCGTGCTCGGCCGGGTCGTCGAGGGCGACCCTGCGGTGCATCCGGGCCCGGCCGGGCAGAGCCGCCCGCTCCTCTACCACCAGGGCCGCTTCAACGCGCTGCGCGACTGAGTGCCCGGCGGCGCGGCCGGCCCGTCTCAACGCTTCGCGCGGGCCGCCGGTTCCGTGCCGCCGGGACTGCGGCCTCTCTCGTATCCGTTGGCAACGTCACAGTTCAACGGCCTTGCTTCCGGGGAATGGGGTGGATGTACTGGCGAGTAATATTTCGGTCGGCGCGGGGAACGTATCCGATCGAAAAGCCGCCCCAACAGGCGCCTATGCTGCCAGCACAAGGCAGTTCTGAAGATTCGAAGCAGGTAGGAGAGCCGGCGTGAGCCTGAGGATCGTTGTCTGTGTGAAGTACGTGCCCGACGCCACCGGCGACCGGCACTTCGCCGAGGACCTGACCGTCGACCGCGACGACGTGGACGGCCTGCTCTCGGAGCTCGACGAGTACGCGGTCGAGCAGGCCCTGCAGATCAAGGAAGCTGCCGACGACGCGGAGATCACGGTCCTGACCGTCGGCCCCGAGGACGCGAGCGACGCGCTGCGCAAGGCCCTGTCGATGGGCGCCGACCAGGGCGTACACGTCGAGGACGACGACCTGCATGGCACCGACGCGCTCGGCACCTCCCTCGTGCTGGCCAAGGCCATCGAGAAGACCGGCTACGACCTGGTCGTCTGCGGCATGGCCTCCACCGACGGCACCATGGGCGTGCTCCCCGCGCTGCTCGCCGAGCGCCTGGGCGTACCGCAGGTGACCCAGCTGTCCGAGGTCTCCGTCGAGGACGGCGTCGTCAAGGGCCGCCGGGACGGCGACACCGCCACCGAGCACCTTCAGGCGTCGCTGCCGGCCGTCGTGTCGGTCACCGACCAGTCCGGCGAGGCCCGTTACCCCTCCTTCAAGGGCATCATGGCCGCCAAGAAGAAGCCGGTGGAGTCCCTGGACCTGGACGACCTGGACATCGAGGCGGACGAGGTCGGCCTGGAGGGCGCCTGGACCAAGGTCGAGGAAGCGGCCGAGCGCCCGGCCCGCACCGCGGGCACGATCGTCAAGGACGAGGGCGAGGGCGGCAAGCAGCTCGCCGAGTTCCTCGCGGGCCAGAAGTTCATCTGAGCCCCGGAACCCCCGTCCGCCCAACCGCCCTCACTTTTCCCGCAGGAGAGCAATCCCATGGCTGAAGTCCTTGTCTACGTCGACCACGTGGACGGCGCCGTCCGCAAGCCCACCCTCGAACTGCTCGCCCTGGCCCGCCGCATCGGCGAGCCGGTCGCCGTCCACCTCGGCCCCGGCGCCGACACCGCCGCCGCCACGCTCGCCGAGCACGGCGCGGTGAAGGTCCTGGCCGCCGACGCGCCGGAGTTCGCCGACTACCTGGTCGCGCCGAAGGTCGACGCGCTCCAGGCCGCGTACGACGCCGTCTCCCCGGCCGCCGTCCTGCTGCCGTCCTCCACGGAGGGCAAGGAGATCGGCGCCCGCCTCGCGGTCCGCATCGGCTCCGGCATCATCACCGACGCCGTCGACCTGGAGGCCGGCGACGAGGGCCCGGTGGCCACGCAGTCCGTCTTCGCGGCCTCGTACACCACCAAGTCCCGCATCACCAAGGGCACCCCGGTCATCACCGTCAAGCCCAACTCCGCCGCGCCGGAGGCCGCGCCGGCCGCCGGTACGGTCGAGCAGCTCGCGGTGACCGTGGCCGAGACCTCCAAGGGCACCAAGGTCGTCTCGCGTACGCCGCGCGAGTCGACCGGCCGCCCGGACCTGACCGAGGCCGCGATCGTGGTCTCCGGCGGCCGCGGCGTCAACGGCGCCGAGAACTTCCCGGTCATCGAGGCGCTCGCCGACTCGCTCGGCGCGGCCGTCGGCGCCTCGCGCGCCGCGGTGGACGCCGGCTGGTACCCGCACACCAACCAGGTCGGCCAGACCGGCAAGTCCGTCTCGCCGCAGCTGTACATCGCGGCGGGCATCTCCGGCGCGATCCAGCACCGCGCCGGCATGCAGACCTCGAAGACCATCGTCGCCATCAACAAGGACGCCGAGGCGCCGATCTTCGACCTGGTCGACTACGGCGTGGTCGGCGACCTGTTCGAGGTCGTCCCGGCCCTCACCGACGAGGTCAAGACCCGCAAGGGCTGACCCGCGGGGCACGGTCGTACCCGTGCCGGACGAGTGACGCGCCCCAGGGCCCGTGCGCACCGCGTACGGGCCCTGAGCCGTGTGCGGCGGCGGGTCCTGTGTCCTTCGGGACGGGGCGTAAGTCCCGGGTTCCGCGGTCTCCGGCGGGCATACCGGGGGTGCCGGAACCCGAAGGAAAGGCCCGCACCATGCCCCAGACCGAATCCGTCGCCGACGCGCCCGCGGACGCCCTGCCCGGCGCCGCGCCCGCCGGACTGCCGCGGCCTGCGGACGTGCGAGCGATCACGCCCCAGGACGCCCGCGAGCTGACGCCGGTCCTCTTCGAGAGGCTGTCCGCGTTGCCGGAAGGCGGCCCGGAGCACCAGTACGCGCGCAACTGCCTGGTCGAGATGAACCTGTCCCTGGTCCACTACGCGGCCCGCAGGTTCCGCGGCCGGGCCGCGGACATGGAGGACATGGTCCAGGTGGGTACCGTCGGGCTGATCAAGGCGATCGACCGGTTCGAGCCCGCCCGCGGCGTGCGGTTCAGCGCCTTCGCCATTCCGTACGTCGTGGGGGAGATCAAACGGTTCTTCCGGGACACCAGCTGGGCGGTACACGTACCTCGCCGGCTCCAGGAACTCCGTATCGACCTGGCCAGGGCGGGAGAGAAACTCGCCCACGACCTGAACCGCGCGCCCACCCCTGCGGAGCTGGCCCAGTACCTGGAACTGGACCGGGAAGAGGTCGTGGAGGGGCTGTACGCGTGCAACGGGTATGCCGCCGATTCCCTGGACGCCCCGGCGGAGGAGGACGACGTCCGGCCGTCGGGTGGTGCGGTGGCCGCACGCCTCGGGCACGAGGATCCCGGCCTGGAAAAGGCGGAGAACGTGCAGGCGCTCAAACCGCTGCTGGACGGTTTGGAGGAGCGGGACCGGCGGATTCTGCACATGCGGTTCGGCGAGGAAATGACCCAGACGCAGATCGGAACGGCGCTCGGGCTCTCCCAGATGCAGGTGTCCCGGCTCCTGGCCCGCATTCTCGCGAGCCTGCGTGCGGGAATGCTGGAAGAGAACTGAACCGGGCCCCGTGACGCGCGTGTCCCGTCTCCCGCCGGAATCGGCAGGAGGCGGGACACGCGCCTTTTCCTGTCTCGCGTCAGGCCGCCCTGCGGTATTCGGCGTCGTGCGCCCGCAGCAGCCGCCGGGCCTCGCGGAGCGCGGCGGCGGGATCCCGGTGGCCGGTGTAGACGCCCAGGGTGTAGGCCACGTCGCCGAGGCGTACGGATTCCGGGCCGCCGTCCGGCCCGTGACCGGAGCGGGAAATCCGCTGGTGTTCCTGCACGAGGTCCCGCAACACCTGGTAATTGATCAGCCGCATGGCGCGTCCCTTTCGCTGGAAGTCGTCTTCCTGACGCATGTCGATGTGCCCCGGCGGCAGCGGCGGGCGGCGGGCACATGGCCCCCGGGGGACGGGACTTCCGTCCTCCCGCCGCAGCCGAAAGGCATCGAAGTCCTGGTGGCGCGGATTTCGCCGCACCTTCCCGCATAACCGGGCCCGCCACCGGACATCACACGATTTCGGCGGCCGTCACCCGCGACGCCGGAAGGAATGTCCTCGGACCGCGGAAAGGAGGGGCGCACATGCGAGGAACCATGGGGGCGGCGCGCGTCCGGAACGGCCCCTGGGCGGTCCGCCGGCTGGTCGCCGTACGGGCGAGCATGGCGGCGGCGCTGGCCTGGCAGCTCTGTGCCGGCCTGTGGGAGAAGCCGCAACCCGCCCCGGCGGCCGTCGCCGCGCTGCTCGTCGTCCACCCGACGGTCTTCCGGTCCTGCACGGCCGGCCTCCAGTACGCGGCCGGGTGCACGCTCGGCGCGCTGATCGCCCTGCCCGCCGCGGTGTTCACCGGCCCGAGCTGGCTGAGCATGAGCGCCGTCCTCCTCCTGTCCCTGCTGGCCGCCGGGCACCAGCGCCTCGGCACGCACGGCCTGCACGTGCCGATCACGGCGGTGTTCGTCCTCCTGCTGGGGCCGAGCCGCGCGGGGGAGATCGTGCCGCACATGCTGGAGATCGCGGTGGGGATCTCCGTGGCGGTGCTCTGCAACGCCGCGCTGCCCCCGCCGCTGCGGCTGCGGGCCGCCGAGGCCGCCCTCGACCGGCTGCGGGACCGGCTCGCCGGCGTACTGGGCGGCGTGGCCACCGCCGTACGGGAGGCCGGGAACCCCGACGACGTCCTGGACCCGCGGTGGCGCGCCCGCCTCGCGGAAACGACCGCGGAGGCCCGCGACGCCCTCGGCCAGGCACACGAAAGCCTGCGCTGGAACGTGCGCGCGCGGGCCCGGCACACCGTCTGGCACCTGGACCGGCAGGTCCTGGAGAGCCTGGAGCGCGCGGCGGGCGAGGTGGACGAAATCATCGGCGGGCTCGGCAGGCTCGCCGCCGAACGCCCGGCGACACCGGTGCACGGCCCGGCAGGCGGGCCCGGCGCCGACGGGTGGGACCGGCAGTTCCGCGCCGGCTACGCGCGGCTGCTGACCTGCCTGGCGCTGTGCGTCGGCGGCTGCCGTGGCGGCAGCCCGCACCCCGTCCTGCCCGCGACCCGCCGGGTGTGGCGCGAACTCGCCGAGCAGTGCGCCGCCCGGCCCGGCGGCCTGGACGCGCGGACGGCCGAGTGCCGCCTCCTGATGGTCCTCGACCGGGCGCTGGACGCCGTGGCGGGCGGGCGGAGCCGTACCGGCCCGGCCGCTGAAATCACCGTCCCCACCAGGGAAGTCAGCCATGTCCCAGTCACCGCAGAGCACCGCTGAGCACACTGTGCGCTGCCGGTACGCGCCGCTGCCGCTCCTGGCCCTGGCCTGCGTGGCCGTGACCGCCGCCGCACTGGGGCTGCGCTGGTGCGGGGCGGGCCCGGTGATGGCGCTGTGCGTGGTATCGGCCGTCACCGTACCCGCGGCCCTGACCGGGCGCGCGGTACGGCGGCGGCGCGAGCGCGAGTCGCACCGCGACGGCCCGTGCGCCGCGACCGCGCAACGGGTCCTGCTGCGGCCGCTCCCCGGGCGTATCGGTGCACTGCGCCTGCGCGGCACCTACCTGGCGGCCCGGACCACCAGGCGCAGCGGCGGTGACCTCTACGACGCCGTGCGCAGCCCGTACGGCGTCCGGATTCTCGTCGGCGACGTGCGGGCCAAGGGGCTGCTCGCGGTGGAGGCGTCGGCGGTGCTCCTGCGCTCCTTCCGCGAGGCGGCCTACGAGGAGGAGTCGTTGGCGGAGGTGGCCCGCCGGTTGGAGGACGACGCGTGCCGGCACATCGCGCGGCTGCCGGGAGAGGAGACGCCCGAACGGTTCGCCACCGCGCTGCTGGTGGAGATCCCCGCCGGTCCGGTGGCCCGCGTGGTCCACTGCGGACACCCGGAGCCCCTGCTGGTCCGCGACGGGCAGGTCCGCGCCTGCCCGCCCGAACGGCCGGGCGCGCCCGTCGGCTTGGCCGGGCTGGTGGGCGCCGGGCACGCGGTGGAGACGCTGCCGTTCCGCGCGGGGGAGCGGCTGGTGCTGCACACCGACGGGTTCGGCGAGGCCCGGGACGCGGCGGGGCGCCGCCTCCCGTTCCCCGAGCGGGTCGGCGAGCGGGCCGCCGCGCCGCTGGGGGACCTGGTGGACGGGCTCCGCGCGGACCTGCTGCGCCATACGGGAGGCGAGCTGAGGGACGACGCGGCGCTGCTGGTCGTCGACCGGGTCCCCGAGCAGGGCGTCACTCCCCGGTGACGCCGTCGATCCGTTCGCGCAGCAGGTCCGCGTGGCCGTTGTGCCGCGCGTACTCCTCGATCATGTGGACGTACACCCACCGCAGGCTGATCGTCTCGCCGTTCGCCATCTCGAAGGTGTCGTCCAGGCTCCGGTGAGCCACGGCCTGGTCGGCGGCGGCGATCTCGGCGCGCAGCTCGGCGAACCTGGCCTCGGCGGTGGCGGTGTCCAGGACCTCGAAGTCCGCGTCCGGCTGCTCCTCGGTGCAGTGCAGCGGCGCCACCTTCTGGCCCGCCACCCGGCGGCGGAACCAGCTGCGCTCCACCTCGGCCATGTGCTGGACGAGGCCGAGCAGCGTCAGGTTCGACGGTTCGGCGCTCGCCTGGACGAGCTGTTCCGGGGTGAGGCCCGCGCACTTGGCCAGCAGGGTGTCGCGGTGCCGGTCCAGCCAGCCTTGCAGCATCGTGCGTTCGTCCGCCACATAGGGCTCGGTACGGCGGTCGACTTGCGGTGCGGTCCATGTCATGCGGGAGAGTGTCACCCAGCGCGGTCGGAAGCGCCACGGGTTATTCCCGCAGCGTACCGGGGCCCTTGTGCCGCCGTGCGTCAGCGGCCGCAGAGCGGGTCGTACGGAACGTCGGGCAGCACCTCCCGCCAGCGCGCGGGCCCGGTCCTGCCCAGCAGCGGGCAGATGCGTCCGGCCACCCGGCCCGCGTCCAGGTCCCACAGGCGCACCGTGCCGTCCGCGCCGGTGCTCGCCAGCGTCCTGCCGTCCGGCGCGTACGCCACCGCCCACACCGCGTCGGTGTGCCCGGTCAGCGTGGCGACCGGCGCGCGGGCGGCCGTGTCCCAGATCCGTACGGTGTGGTCGAAGCCGACCGTGGCCAACTGCCGCCCGCTGGGCCGGAAGGCGATGCCGCGCACCGAGCCCGTGTGGCCGCGCAGCACGCCGGCGGCGCGCAGCCCGCGGGTGTCCCACAGGCGCACCGTCCGGTCGTTGCCCGCCGAGGCGAGCGTGCGTCCGTCCGGGCCGAACGCCACCGCCCACACCGCGCCCGTGTGCCCGCGCAGCACGGCGACCTGGCGGTGCGTGGCGGCGTCCCACAGCCGTACCGTACGGTCGTCGCTCGCGCTGGCCAGCAGCCGCCCGTCCGGGCTGAACGCCACGGCGTTGACGAAGTCGTCGTGCCCGTTCAGGACGGCGGACCGGTGCCGGGCGACGTCCCACAGCCGTACCGTGCCGTCCTCGCTCGCCCCCGCCAGCAGCCGCCCGCGAGGCGCGAAGGCGACCGCGAACACCGAGCCCTGCGGGCCTTCCAGCACGCTCCGGCGGGCGCCGCTCGCCGCGTCCCACAGCCGTACGGTCCCGTCGGCGCCCGCGGTGGCGAACGTCCGCCCGTCCCGGCTGTAGGCCAGCCCCCTCACCGGGCCACGGTGGCTCCACAGGGGCGGGCCCAGCTGGGTACGGGAGGGCACGTCCCAGCGGTGGACCGAGCCGTCGGCGCCCGCGGTGGCCAGGCGCCGGCCGCCGGGCGCGAAGGCGACGGCGGACCGGCCCGAGACCGGCCGGGCGGTCAGCGCGGCGCCGGCCGGGTCCCACAGGGCGAGCGTCCGGTCGAAGCTGCCGGTGGCGAGGGTGCGGCCGTCGGGGGAGAAGGCGACGGCGAGCACGTAGTCGCTGTGCCCGGTGAAGGAGGCGACGGGGCGGCGGGTGGCGACCTCCCACAGGCGCGCCGAGCCGTCGCCGGACGCGGACGCGAGGGTGTCGCCGTCGGGGCTGAACGCCAGTGCGTTGATGTCGTCGTTGTGGCCGCCGAGCCGGCCGGTGACGGCCATCCGGCGGGTGTCGTACAGCGTGACCGTGCGGTCCGTGCCGCCGACGGCCAGCGTCGCGCTGTCGGGGCTGAACGCCACCGCCACCGCGCCGTTGCCGTGTCCGGTGCGATCGGCGCGGACGGTGGGGGAGGAGGGGCCGGTGGTGGTGCCGGGCGCGGTGCCGGGGCCGGGCGCGGTCAGGCCGGGCGGCAGCCGCCACACGCGCAGCCGCCCGTTGCCGTCCCCGCGGGCCAGCAGCCGCCCGTCGGGACTGAACGCCACCTTGCCGGTCGCGGCGCCCCCGCGCCCTGGCAGGCGCGCGACCGGCCGCATCCGGGGCGCGTCCCACAGGCGCACGCTGCCGCCGGGGCCGGTGACGGCGAGGACGGCGTGGCGGGCGGTTCCGCGGGGGGCCGCGCCGTCCTGCCCGCCGGAGCCGCCCCGTGCGAAGGCCACCTCGCCGCCCGGCCCGCCGCCGGGTACGACGGTGGCCGGGGCGCGGCGGGCGGTGCCCCACAGGCGTACCACGCCGTCCGCGTCACCGGCCGCCAGCAGCCGGCCGTCCGGGCTGAAGGCGACACCGCGGACCCGCGCCGTGCCCGCCTTGAGGGCCGCGCCCAGCGGGCGGCGGGTGCCGGGGTCCCACAGCCGGACCGTGCCGTCCGAACCACCACCGGCCAGGACGCGCCCGTCGGGGCTGAACGCGGCGGCGTTGACCGGCCCTCGATGGCCCGTCAGGCGGCCGGCGAACGGCCGGGCCTGCGTGCTGAGCAGCGCGCTGCGGGAGGCGGGGGAGGGGTTCAGGCGGTACGCCTCGGCGGCGAGCAGTATGGCCGCCTCGGGCTGGCCGGTGGCCACCTGGCCGGAACGGGCGGCCAGTTCGCCGGCGTACGCGTCCCGGCGCCCGGCCTCCGCCGTGCGCCACTGCTGGAACGCCAGCGCCCCCGCGCACACGGCGAGGACGAGCAGCACGGCAAGGGTCCCGGCCAGCCTGCGGCGGCGCCGCACCCGGCGGCGTACGGACCGGGCCGCGGCCTCCTCGCCCGCCTGCGAGGCATGCAGGAACTCCGCCTCCAGCGGGCTGAGCCCGGCGCTCTCCCCCTGCTGCCCGGCCCATTCGCGGGCCACCGCCAGCCGCGTCCCCCGGTACAGCGCCGCCGCGTCCCGGCCCTCCCGCTTCCACGCGCCGGCCGCCTCCGAGAGCCGCTGGTGGACGACGAGCCCGGCCCGGTCGGCGCGGATCCAGCCGCGCAGCCGCGGCCAGGCCCGCAGCAGCGCCTCGTGGGCGATCTCCACCGTGTCCGCGTCGAGGGTCAGCAGCCGGGCGCGGACGAAGACGTCGACGACGACGGCGGTCTTCTCCGGCTCCGGCAGCTGGTCCAGGAGCCGGTCGTGCGGCACGCGGCGGCGCGTCTCGCCCGCGATCTCGCCGACCTGGACGAGCCGCAGCAGCACCTGCCGCGCCGTGTGCCGCTCGGCGGGGTCCAGCCCGGCGTACACCCGCTCGGCGGTGGTGGCGACGGCGCCGTGCAGGCCGCCGGTCAGGCGGTAGCCGGCGACGGTGAGGGTGCGGCCGGTGCGCTGCTGCCAGGTGGCGAGCAGGGCGTGGGCCAGCAGGGGCAGCGCGCCGGCGGCCGGTTCGTCGTCCTCGCCGATGCCCAGGTCCGCCAGGAGCAGTTCCTCCAGGCCCGCTTCCAGTTCGAGGGCCGCCTCCCGCGCCGGCCGGGTGATCGCCGCGCGCACTTCCGGTACGGACATCGGCCGCAGCGCGAACACGCCGGAGGACAGGGCCCGCACGAGCGCGGGGTGGTCCATGCACTGGCCGTAGAAGTCGGCGCGTACGCCGAGGACCACCGCGCACGGGGCGTGCCGGGCGGCCGCGCACAGCGCCGTGACGAACGCGCGCCGCTCGCGGGAGTCCTCGCAGGCGGTGAAGACCTCCTCGAACTGGTCGACGACGAGGACCAGGCGCCGGCCGGGGCCGAGGGCGGCGCGGACGGCGTCCGCGCACCGGCCGGGCGCCTCGGCCAGTTCCCCGGCGGTGGTGCGCGCGCTCTGCGCCGCCGGGCCCGGCGGCGTCTCCGCCAGTCCGGCCAGCGTCCCGGCGAGTTCGGCGAGGGGGTGTGCCCCGGGCGTCAGCACGCGGGCCGGCCAGTACCGGGAGCCGGGGAGGGCGCCGGAGCGAAGGGCGGGCAGCAGACCGGCCCGCAGGAGGGAGGACTTGCCGGCGCCGGACGGGGCCGCGACGATCAGCGGCTCGGCCGCGGCCACGCGTTCGGCGAGGCGGCCGACCAGCGCCGCGGTGGCGCGCTCGCGGCCGAAGAACCAGGGGGCGTCCTCGGCCGTGTAGCTGGCCAGCCCCGGGTACGGGCAGCGGTCGCCGGGTACCCGGGCGGCCAGCAGCCGGGCGAGGGCGCCGTCCGCGGTCAGTGCCGCGTCGCAGCGGCGGGCGACGTCGGCGGTCGGCGGCTTCTCGCCGTTCTCGATCTTGCTGAGGTAGCCCTTGCTGTAGTGCACCAGCTCCGCCAGGCTCCGGAGCGAGACCTCCTTCTCCCGCCGCAGCCGCCGCAGTGCGTCCCCGAAGTCCTCCGGCATCCGGCCCCCTGCGCCTCGTGCGGCCGCCCGGCCTTCCGGCCTCCGCACCGCGCCGGTGATGTTATGCACGGGCGGCCGGGACCCGCCGCCGTACCGGGGAGGAAGCACCGAAAGGGATGAAACGGGGTGCCTGGCGCGCCGGTGCGCGGCGCGCGCCGTGGGGAACGCTCCCCACCGGCCGCACCCGGCGGCCCGGCCCCTGGAGGGTGTTGACCTGCGATCTCGGCCCGGATAGCTTCGCTCTACGGATTGTTGATTTCGTACAGCGGAAAAGGCGCAAGCGCTCACGGGATGGGCGCGATCACTGGGAGGGTGCCGGATGGGGCAGCACGAGACGGTGGCTACAAGCCTCGCGCACACCGTACGCGAGGAGATCGGGACCGCTCTGGCGGCGGTCGACGCGGACCTCGCGCGCCGCTACCCGGGCGACCCCGGCACCCGGCAGCCGGTCCACACGGTCTACGTCCCCGGCGACGTGTTCACCGCCGGCACTCTCCGTGAATGGGGCGACGCCGCCCTCGGCGCGCTCGACGAACACGCCCCGGACGCGGAGGCGTTCGCCGGCGTCCTGGGCATTCCCGGCGAACTGGCCGAGCCCGTGTACGAGCGGGTACGGGCCAAGCTGGAGCGCGAGCCCGTCGAGGACCTGCGCATCGACTTCGAGGACGGCTACGGCCCGCGCCCGGACGCCGAGGAGGACGCCGCGGCCGCCCGCGCCGCCGCCCTCGTCGCGGCCGCCCACCGGGACGGCACCGCCGCGCCCTACACGGGCATCCGCATGAAGTGCATGGAGGCCGCCGTCCGCGACCGCGGCATCCGCACCCTGGACGTCTTCCTGACCGGCCTGATGGCGGCCGGCGGCCTCCCGGACGGCCTGGTGCTGACCCTGCCCAAGGTCACCTACCCCGAGCAGGTCACCGCGATGGCGCGGCTGCTGGAGGCGTTCGAGAAGACGCACGGACTGCCGGCCGGGCGCATCGGGTTCGAGATCCAGATCGAGACCACCCAGTCGATCCTGGGCGCCGACGGCCGCGCCACCGTCGCCCGCATGATCGAGGCCGCCGGGGGCCGCGCCACCTCCCTGCACTACGGCACCTTCGACTACAGCGCCTCCTGCGGCGTCAGCGCCGCCCACCAGTCGCCGGACCACCCGGCGGCCGACCACGCCAAGGCCGTGATGCAGGTCGCCGCGGCGGGCACCGGCGTACGCCTGTCGGACGGCTCGACCAACGTCCTGCCGGTCGGCGCGACCACACAGGTCCACGACGCCTGGCGGCTGCACTACGGCCTCGTCCGCCGTTCGCTGGCCCGCGCGTACTACCAGGGCTGGGACATGCACCCCGCCCACCTGCCCACCCGCTACGCCGCCGTCTACGCCTTCTACCGCGAAGGCCTGGAGCAGGCCGCCGCCCGGCTGGCCGCGTACGCGGCCAAGGCCGGCGGCGACGTGCTGGACGAGCCCGCGACCGCCAAGGCCCTCAGCGGCTACCTGCTGCGCGGCCTGGACTGCGGCGCCGTCGACACCGCCGAGGTCGCCCGCCTGACCGGGCTCACCCGCGCCGACCTCGACGCCCTGGCGGGCCGGCCGGCCGTCCGACGTCCGGCGTCCGCGGCACTCAGCCGCCCGCGGGCGGCGGCAGTTCGCCCGAGCCGCGCGGAATGAGACGGGTGGGGATCTCCTGGCGCTGCGGCGGCTCCTCGGCGCCGTCGAGGCGGCGGAAGAGCATCGTGGCGGCGGTACGGCCGAGGCGCGCGGCGTCCTGCGCGACGACGGTGATCGCGGGGGAGACCAGGTCGGCGAGCTCGAAGTCGTCGAAGCCCACGAGGGCGACCGGGCGCGGCCGTTCGGCGAGCACCCGCACCGCCGTGACGGTGACCCGGTTGTTGCCCGCGAACAGCGCGGTGACCGGCCGCGGCCCGTCCAGCATGGCGGTGGCCGCGAAGCGCACGCGGTCCGGGGCGGTCGACCCGAGGGACACCCACGACTCGTCGACGGGCAGGCCCGCCCCGGCCATCGCGGCGCGGTAGCCGCGCAGCCGCTCCACGGCGGTGTGGATCCGGGGCTGGTCGCCGATGAAGCCGATGCTGCGGTGGCCGTGCGCGATGAGGTGGGCCACCGCGTCGCGCGCGCCGCCGAAGCTGTCGGACAGCACCGCGTCCGCCTCGATCCGGCCCGCCGGGCGGTCCACGAAGACGGTGGCGACGCCCGCCGCCATCTCCGGCTCCAGGTACCGGTGGTCGTCGGCGGCCGGGATGATGACCAGCCCGTCCACCCGCCGCGCGCACAGGGCGAGCACCAACTCCTGCTCGCGCGCCGGGTCCTCGGCGCTGGACCCGTTGATGAGCAGCGCGCCGTGGTCCCTGGCGATCTCCTCCACGGCGCGGCTGAGCGGGCCGTAGAAGGGGTCGGCGAGGTCTTCGAGGACCAGGCCGATGCTGGCGGTGCGGCCCTTGCGCAGGATGCGGGCCGAGTCGTTGCGCCGGAAACCGAGGGCGGTGATGGCGTCCCGGACGCGGCGCTCGGTGTCCGGCGTGACGCCGGGTTCGCCGTTGACCACCCGGGAGACCGTCTTGAGGCCGACGCCGGCCCGGGCCGCGACGTCCTTCATCGTGGGCCGGCTGCCGTAGCGGCGGGAGGTGCCCCGGGCGGTGTCGGTCACGGTGCGCGGTCCTCGTTCTGTCGGCGGCGGTGGGGCGTCGGTCGCCGGCCCGGGCGCTTCGGGTGGCTTCCTCGGCTGTGGGAGGTGAGACGGACGGGGCGGGTGTGGCGGTTCCCCGGCCGGTACGCGGATGATGGAGGCGGCGGTGCCCGAGCGGCCGGAGTGCGTGGCCGACCGGACGGGGCCGCCCCGCGGTGCGCGGTACGGCACCGAGCATAGCCTCTGGACAACGTTGTCAAATGGCATGAGACTGACGTTCCCCTGCCGGGCCCACGCACCCCGGCCCAGGCGCCCACCAGGAGATTCGACACCGATGCAGACGAACCTCAGCGCAGCACTGGACATCGGCGGCACCAAGATCGCCGGTGCGCTGGTGGACGACCGCGGCAGGCTGCTCGTCCGGGCCACCCGGCCCACCCCCGCCGACCAGGACGGCGCCACCGTCTTCGGGGCCCTGGCCGAGGTCGTGGCGGAGCTGGCCGCGCGCCCCGAGTGGGACCGGGTGGCGGCCGTCGGCATCGGCAGCGCGGGCCCTGTGGACGCCCGGCACGGCACGGTCAGCCCGGTCAACATCCCCGGCTGGCGGGACTTCCCCGTCGTCGCCGAGGTAGGGGCGCTGACCGGCCGGCGCCCGGTCGTCCTGGTGGGCGACGGCGTGGCGATGACCGCGGCCGAACACTGGCAGGGCGCGGCGCGCGGCCGTGCGAACGCCCTGTGCATGGTGGTCTCCACCGGCGTCGGCGGCGGCCTGGTCCTCAACGGCCGGCTGCACCCGGGCCCCACCGGCAACGCCGGACACATCGGCCACATCAGCGTGGACCTTGACGGCGACCCCTGCCCGTGCGGCGCCCGCGGCTGCGTCGAGCGCATCGCCAGCGGCCCCAACATCGCCCGCCGGGCCCTGGAGCGCGGCTGGCGGCCGGGGCCCGACGGGGACGCCAGCGCCGCCGCGGTGGCCGCGGCGGCCCGCGCGGGGGACCCGGTGGCCCGTCACTCGTTCGAGCGGGCCGCCCAGGCCCTGGCCGCCGGCATCGCGGCCACCGCCGCGCTCGTCGAGATCGAGATCGCGGTGATCGGCGGCGGCGTGGCAGGCGCCGGCGAGGTCCTCTTCGCGCCCCTGCGCCGCGCGCTGCGCGACTACGCCACGCTCTCCTTCGTCCGCAACATCGAGGTCGTACCGGCCCAAATGGGCACGGACGCCGGAGTGGTGGGCGCCGCGGCCGCCGCACAACAGTCGTGTCTCGATGCCTTCGTGCCCACGGTCTGAAGGGGGATGCGGCGCTCCGGGGCCCTCTAGGCTGTTGCCGACCTGACAGGGGACGAGTGGGGCGAACGGGGCGAGCGGCGTGGATGGCATGGACGGGCCGGGCGGTGCGGACGGCAACGGCAACGACGGTGGCAACGACGGTGGCGGTGGCGGTGGCGGTGGCGGTGCGAGGGGCGCGGCGGGCGGGGAGCTGACCGGGCGGCTGCTCGGCGGGCGCTACCGGGTGACCGGCCGGATCGGGCGCGGCGGCATGGGCGTGGTCTGCCGGGCGGTGGACGAGGTGCTGGGCCGGGAGGTCGCCGTCAAGGTGCTGCGCGCCTACACCGACGCGTCCGCGCCGGAGCTGGCCGACCTGCGGACCCGGATGCAGCGCGAGGCGCGGGCCGCGGCCCGGGTCCGGCACTCCGGCGTGGTCACCGTGCACGACGTGCTCGACGAGGACGGGCGGCCGGTCATCGTCATGGAGCTGGTCGAAGGGCCGTCGCTGGACGACGCGCTCGGCCGGCACGGCGCGATGGACCCGCGCGAGATCGCCGCGGTCGGCGCCAAGGTGATGGACGCGCTGGCCGCGGCGCACCAGGCGGGTGTGCTGCACCGGGACGTCAAGCCCGGCAACGTGCTGCTGGAGGGCTGGGAGCACCGCCCCGGCGGTACGGGCTCCTGGGACGGCCGGGTGGTGCTCACCGACTTCGGCATCGCCAGCATCGAGGCGCCGGACGACGGCGCGTCCACCCACCTCACCCGCAGCGGCGAGCTGGTGGGTTCGCTCGACTACCTGCCGCCGGAGCGCGCCCAGGGGCAGCCGCCCTCGCCCGCCTCGGACATCTGGTCGCTGGGCATGACGCTGTACGCGGCCGTGGAGGGCGGCGGCGCACCGTTCCGCCGTACCTCGGTCTGGTCGACCCTGACGGCGATCGTCTCCGAACCGCTGCCCGAGCCGGTACTGGCCGGGCCGCTGACGCCCGTCCTGTACGCGCTGATGGCCAAGGACCCGGCCGCCCGGCCCAGCGCCGCCGAGGCGCGGGCGCTGCTGGCGGCGGTGGCCGAGGGGCGCGGCCCGGCGCGGCCGGGGCCGTCCTGGTCGCCCACCGCGCCGGACCTGCCGGCGGGGCCGCCGCCCCCGCCAGCGGCGGCGCCCGCCGGTCCGGCGGTACCCGCGGGCCCGCCCGCGCCCGCCGGGCCGCCGGTGGACTCCGGTGGCCTCGGCGACCGGGAGACGGCCGCCGTACGGCCCGTGGACGCCGCCGCACGTCCGGCCGCCGGGCGCGGGCGCCGCACCGCCGTGCTGGCCGCCGCCGCGGCCGCGGTCCTGCTGGCGGGCGGCGGGGTGACGTACGCGCTGATGGACCGGGACTCCGGTCGTACCGCCGCGGAGCGGCCGCCCGCCGCGTCCCCCGGGGAACGGTCCGCGCGGGCCGACGCGTCGGGCACGCCGGAGGGCGGCAGGGACGAGAAGGCCGGCGGGAAGGAGGCGGGGAAGGGCGAGGGGGCGCGGAGCGCGTCGCCCTCGGCCCCGGGCGAGCCGTCGCGCGACGCCGCTTCCGGCAAGCCCCGGCCCGGCGGTGGCGCCACTCCCGGGAAGGGCGGTGCCGCTCCGGGCGGTGGTGGCGCGAGCGGCTCCCCTTCCGGCGGCACCGTCCCGGGAGGCGGCGCCACGGGAGGCTCCGGCGGCGACCAGGGGCCCAGCTCCTGCGCGCCCATCGGCGGCGGCAAGGCCAACTGCCAGGTGTGGCGCGCCGCCGCCTCGTACACCGGCTCCTTCCAGCGGGTCGGCACCCTGAACGCGGGCACCAACTACTTCTACTGCCAGGCGAATCTGGGCCGCCGCGAGAGCTCCGGCAGGTGGACCAACGTCTGGTGGGCGAAGACGGACGACGACAGCGGCAACTCCGGGGTCTACGTCAGCGTCGTCTACATCAAGGGCGGCGAGAACGACGCCCCGGTGCCCGGCCTGCCGGCCTGCTGACCCGCACCGGGCCCGGCCGTCCGCCGGGGACCGGGCGGGCCCGGCGGCCCGCCCGGCCGGTGTGCCGTGCGCCGGTCCGCGGTGTCAGCAGCCGAACTTGGCGTCGGCCCAGTCCGCGTGGTCGTACTGGACGCCGTCACCGCCGTCCAGCACGACCAGTCGTACGGTGCTCGCCCCGGCGACCGAGGCGCTGACGGCCTTCGCCGGGTCAGTGCCGGTCAGCTTGCCGCTGTCGGCGACCCGCCGCCCGTCGGCCCACACCTCGAAGGTGACCGAGCCCCGGTCGCCCGTCTCGTCGTCGACGCCGACCTGCGCGCCGAACGACGAGCACCGGCCGCCCGTGTAGTAGGTGATGTCGCTGGGCGCGTGGGCGCCCAGCCCCTTGGCGAACGGTACGCCGCCGATGCGGAGCGGCCCGCCGTCACCGGCCTGGGGCCCGCCCACGCTCGTGTCCCGCTCGACCGGCCCCCAGCCGTTGGTGGCGGTGACCGGGGTCAGGTCGCTGGCGTACGAGGTGCCGGCGGGCGGCGGTACGACGGCGTGCACCGGGACCGCCAGGGTGTCGGTCACCCGCTGGCCGCGCGTCGAGCGGTAGTCGGTGGTCAGGGTCAGCTCGTACGCGCCGGGTTTCGTCCCGGCCGGCGGCGCGAATTTCCACGCGGTGGCCAGCGTCTTGCCCGGCGGCAGCGCCGCGGCCTCGGTGGGCGTGACCGGCTCGACGCGCCAGCCCTGCGGGCCCTTGAGGCCGATCTTCACGTCCAGCGCGGGGGTCTGGCCCAGGTTGCGGGTGAGGGTGCCGAGCCGGGCCTCCGTGCCGGCCTCGACCGGCCCCGGGTCGCGGGCGGTGCCGGTCTCGACGGTCGGCGGGTAGTGCGGCCACTGCCGGTCGGCGGAGACGCGGTAGACGAGCGTGCCGCGCGCCGGCACGGTCGCGGCGATCTCGCCCCCGGTGTGGGTGTCCCGGTGCTTCCACAGGTCGCGCAGCCGGTAGCCGCTCGCCTGCGGCAGTCCCGCGTCCTTGGCCGTCGTGGCGATGCGCTGCGGCCGGTCGGTCTCGTTGAACAGCGCCACGGCCCGGTCGCCGCCGGCCAGCGGCTTGCTCAGCACCCACCGGCCGCCCTCGGACGCGAGGACCTCGGCCTGCTTGCCGAGCGCGTCCTGGTCGACGGCCAGGATCTCGCGGTTGCCGAGGATCTCGTACGTCGCCGGGGTCGCCTTGCGCAGGTCGGTGCCGATGAGCAGCGGCGCGGCCATCATCGACCACAGCGAGAAGTGGCTGCGGTACTCGGTGTCCGTCATGCCGCCGTTGCCGACCTCCAGCATGTCCGGGTCGTTCCAGTGGCCGGGTCCGGCGTACCGGGCCAGCGGCGCGTTCGCCTTGAAGATCGTCACCATGCTTTCCCAGACGTCACTGATGTCGCCGGTGGTGCGCCACAGGTGCCCGACGTCCGCCGCCCACTCCCACGGCTTGTTCTCGCCCCACTCGCAGATGCTGTAGACGATGGGCCGGCCCGTCGCCTTCAGGGCGTCGCGCATGGTGATGTAGCGCTGCTTCGCGTCCACCCCCTGGTTGTTGCAGTTGTCGTATTTGAGGTAGTCCACTCCCCAGTCGGCGAACTGCCGGGCGTCGGAGTACTCATGGCCCAGCGCGCCGGGCATGGCCTGCGCACAGGTCCTGGTGCCGGCACTGGTGTAGATGCCGAACTTCAGGCCCTTGGAGTGGACGTAGTCGGCCACGGCCTTGATGCCGTTCGGGAAGCGGGTCGCGTTCGGGACCAGCTTGCCGTTCGCGTCGCGCTCGGACTCGGCCCAGCAGTCGTCGAGGTTGACGTACTCGTAGCCGGCGGCCTTGAGCCCCTTCTCGACGAAGAGGTCGGCGATCCCCTTGATCATCGCCTCGTTGAACTCGGCCCGGCAGTGGGTGGAGTTCCAGTTGTTGAAGCCCATGGGCGGGGTCTTGGCCAGGCCGTCGGGCAGCCGCGGCGCGTGGGGGGCGGCCGGGCCCCGGGCCGGAGCGTCGGGCGTGCGGGCCGCGGCCGGTACGGCCGTCAGTCCGGCCGTACACACAAGGGCCGCGGACAGCGCGCCGGCCATTCTTCGCCGGGCGCGACGGCGGGTGAGGGGGAAGTGCGGGCGCATGAATCGCGTCCTCCGTTCGAAGGGGAATGCAGGGAAGTCATGTACCGGTCAATCGGGAGTGTTTACGGTAAGGCTTGTTGGAGTGTGTTGGAAGGCGGAAGTCGGCATTCCTGGTTATGCCCGCCAGAAGCCTTGACTGGGCCCCCTGTTGGGAGTGAGATCCCAGCACTCGCGTTCGGTTCTGTTCGGTTCCACCCCTGAGGAGGGGGAGACATGGTCCAGTCATCGGGCAAGGGTCCAGGCGGGTACGGGCCTCGGGCGGTACGCGGGGTGTCCCGGCGGTCCCTGTTGCGCGGCGCCGCGGCCGGCGCGGGGGCGGTCGCGGCGCCTTCGCTGCTCGCCGCGTGCGGTGGCGGCCCCGGCGACGGCGTCACCCTGGGGTCCAACGCCTCCGACGCCGTGCCGAAAAAGGCGTACGCCGAGGCCTTCGCGGCGTACGAGAAGAAGGCGAAGAAGACGGTGGACGTCAATACCGTCAACCACGAGAACTTCCAGGAGAACATCAACCGCTACCTCCAGGGCACGCCCGATGACGTCTTCACGTGGTTCGCCGGATACCGCATGCAGTACTTCGCGCGAAAGGGCCTGCTCGCCGACATCAGCGACCTCTGGAGGGAGTTCGACGGGTTCTCCGACGCGGTGAGGAAACAGTCCACGGGCGAGGACGGCAAGCAGTACTTCGTGCCGTACTACTACTACCCGTGGGCGGTCTTCCACCGGAAGAGCGTTTTCCGGACGAGGGGATACGAGGTCCCGCGGAACTTCGATCAATACCGGGCGCTCGCCCGGCAGATGCAGAAGGACGGCCTCACCCCCTTCGCCTTCGGCGACAAGGAGGGCTGGCCCGCCATGGGAACCTTCGACTACCTCGACATGCGGGCCAACGGATACGACTTCCACATCGCGCTGATGCGAGGGGAGAAATCCTGGACCAGCCCCCAGGTGCGACAGGTGTTCGACCTCTGGAGGGGTTTGCTGCCGTACCACCAGAAAGGGGCGAACGGCCGGACCTGGCAGGAGGCCGCCCAGTCCCTCCAGCGGAAGAAGAGCGGCATGACGGTGCTCGGACTGCCGCACCCGGGCCAGCAGTTCACCCCCGCCAACCGCGAGGACCTGGACTTCTTTCCCTTCCCCGAGATCGATCCGGCTTTCGGGCAGGACGCGGTCGAAGCGCCGGTGGACGGGTTCCTGATGGCGAAGAAGGCGAAGAACAAGGCCGGCGCCAAGGACCTGCTGAAATACCTCGCGACCCCGCAGGCCGAACTGATCTACCTGAAGCGGGACCCGAACAACGTCGCGGTCAACAACCAGGCCGGCACGCAGGGCTACGACGCCCTCCAGAAGAAGGCCGTCCGGCTGGTGTCCGGCGCCCGGCAGATATCGCAGTTCATGGACCGCGACACCCGCCCGGATTTCGCCTCGACCGTACTGATCCAGGCGATCCAGCAGTTCATCGGCAAGCCGGACGACATCGACGGCCTGGTGAACGACATCGAACGGCAGAAGAAACAGATTTTCGCCGCCGACTGAGAGGCCGCTCCGGCGCCGCGAACACCGTGCACCGTAGACCGACGGGGGGCCGACCACCGTGCCGAAGACCGCAGCCCGGCGCGCCGGGCACCGGGGCCCGCGGCGCCACACCCGCCGCGACCTCGCCGTACTGGGCGTGCTGCTGGGCCTGCCGGTCCTGCTCGACCTCGCCCTGATCTGGGGCCCGACGCTGGCTTCCGTCCTCCTGTCCTTCACCACCTGGGACGGCGTCGGCGACATCGAATGGGCCGGTGTCCGCAATTACGCGAACCTCTTCGCCGATTACCCGCAATTCTGGCCCGCGGTCCGCAACAACCTCCTCTGGCTGGTCGCGCTGGGACTGCTCGGGACCCCCTTCGGGCTGCTGCTCGCCGTCCTCATCGACCGCGGCGTGCGGTTCAGCCGCTTCTACCAGTCCACGCTCTACATGCCGGTGGTGCTCTCGCTCGCCGTCGTCGGCTTCATCGCCCAGCTCGTCCTGTCCCGGGACCAAGGGGCGCTCAACGCCGTCCTGGGCAACGAGAAGAACCCCGTCGACTGGCTCGGCGACCCGGACCTCAACATCTGGATGGTCCTGCTGGCCGCCTGCTGGCGGCACACCGGATACGTCATGATCCTCTACCTCGCGGGCCTGAAATCGGTCGATCCGACGCTCAAGGAAGCCGCCGCGATCGACGGCGCGAGCGAACGGCAGGCGTTCTTCCGGGTGGTGCTGCCGGCGCTGCGCCCGGTGAACGTCATCGTCGGCGTCATCACCGTCATCGAAGCGCTGCGCGCCTTCGACATCGTCTACGCCGTCAACAAGGGCCGCAACGGGCTGGAACTGCTGTCCGTCCTGGTGACCGACAACATCATCGGCGAGGCGAGCCGGATCGGGTTCGGCTCGGCCATCGCCGTCGTCCTGCTGCTGGTCTCCCTCGGATTCATCATCACCTATCTCGTCCAGGAACTGAGGGGGGAACAGCGGCGATGACCGTATCCGCCGACCGGGTCACGCGTCCGGCACGCCCCGGGAATCCCGCGCGTCCCGCGGGCGGCGCGCCGGGCCGCCGCCGGGGACGTTTCGGGGTGCACGCCTTTCTCCTCGCCGTCTCCCTGGCCTTCCTCGCGCCGCTGCTGCTGGCGGTCTACGCCTCGCTGCGCCCGTACGAGGAGACCGCCAGGGACGGCTATTTCTCGCTGCCGAGCCGGCTTTCCCTCGACTATTACCGGCAGGCGTTCAGCGATTCCGGCATGGGCAGGTACTTCCTGAACTCCCTGCTGATCGCCGTGCCGGGCGTACTGGTCACCCTCTTCCTGGCGTCCTTCACGGCCTTCGCCGTGGCCCGGCTGCGGCTGCGCGGCTCCATGGTCCTGCTGATGGTCTTCACGGCCGGGAACCTGTTGCCCCAACAGGTCATCGTCACCCCGCTCTACGTTCTCTTCAACAAGGTGCCGCTGCCGTACTGGATGTCCGACTCGATGACGCTGTACGACTCGCTGTGGGCCGTGCTCGCCGTACAGATCGCCTTCCAGCTCGGCTTCTGCGTCTTCGTCCTGGCGAATTTCATGCGGACCCTGCCGCAGGAAATCCTGGAGGCCGCGATCGTCGACGGAGCGGGCGTGTGGACCCGGTACCGGCACGTGACACTGCCGCTGTGCCGCCCCGCGCTCGCCGCTCTGGGCACCCTGCAATTCACCTGGATGTACAACGACTTCCTCTGGGGCCTGGTCTTCCTCTCCACCGGCGACAAACTCCCGGTCACCTCGGCCCTGAACAACCTGCGCGGCCAGTTCTTCACCGACTACAACCTGCTCGCGGCCGGCTCGGTCATCGTCGCCCTCCCCACGATCGTCGTCTTCCTGCTCCTGCAACGGCACTTCATCGCGGGCCTGACCCTGGGCGCGAACAAGGGGTGACGCGCGGCGCCCCGGCCCCGTACGCGCGCGGGAAAACAGGCGCGCGGCCTCTTGCCGGGTACGGCCGGTGCGGCGACGCTCCGGCTACGTCCCGAAGGGGAAAGGGGAGCGTCATGACGAACGCTCAGATGTGGGTGCTGATCGTGGGATTCGCCTCGCCGTTGCTCATCTCCGTGGTCAATCAGCCACAATGGTCGCCGGCCGCCAGAACCGCGGTACAGGTGGTGGTCTCGGTGCTGGTGGGGCTCGGGAGCGCGCTGTTCGCCGGGGATTTCGCCGGAAAGTCCGTGGTGACCAGCATCCTTGTCGCCGCCGTGGCCGCGATCAGCGCGTACAAGGGGGTCTTCAAACCTTCCGGTATCGCGCCGAAGGTGGAAAGGGCCACGTCTCCGGCCGCGCGCGGATAGCCCCGTCCCCCCAAAAGTTTCCGTGGCAGGGTGTTACGGGCAACTCACTGGGGTCTAGGGACAAGGGGGCAATGTGATCGTCTGGCTGAACGGCGCGTTCGGTGCGGGAAAGGCCACCGCGGCCCGGCACCTGCTGGACCTGCTGCCCGGGAGCACGCTCTACGACCCCGAACGGGTCGGCGGCGAGTTGCGGCTGTTGCTGCCGGCCACGCGGCTGGCGGAGGTCGACGGCTACCAGGACCTGCCGTCCTGGCGCCGGCTCGTGGTGGACACGGCGGCGGCGCTGCTCGACGAGGTGCCGGGGCCGCTCGTCACGCCGATGCCGCTGCTGCGCCAGGAGTACCGGGACGAGATATTCGGCGGTCTCGCCTCGCGCCGGGTGCCCGTGCGCCATGTGTTGCTGCACGCGGAGGAAACGATCCTCCGCGAGCGCGCGGGCCGCGCCGGTGCCGACGCTGCCGCACCGGACCGGTGCCGGGCGCACCTGGAGGCGTACGAGGAGGCGCTCGGCTGGCTCAAACAGGACGCGCACGTCATCGACACCGCCCGGCTGACGCCGCGGGAGACCGCCGAGCGGGTCGCGGAGGCGGTCCGCTCCGGGGCCGGGGCCTGCGACATCGTGCAGACACCGCAGCCCACCGCGGAGACGCTGGCCGCAGGGGTGCTGCTCTTCGACGACGCCGACCGGGTGCTGCTGGTGGACCCGACGTACAAGCCGGGGTGGGAGTTCCCCGGCGGCGTCGTGGAGCCGGGCGAGCCGCCGGCGCAGGCCGGGCTCCGCGAGGTCAGCGAGGAACTGGGCATCCGGCTGCACAGCACCCCCCGGCTGCTGGTACTGGACTGGGAAGCGCCCCGGCCGCCCGGGTTCGGCGGGTTGCGGATGCTCTTCGACGGCGGGCGGCTGGCGGGGGAGCAGATACGCGACCTGCTGCTGCCGGGCCCGGAACTGCGGGACTGGCGGTTCGCCACCGAGGCGGAGGCGGCGGACATGCTGCCCCCGGTGCGCTGGAACCGGCTGCGCTGGGCCTTGCGCGCACGCGAACAGGGACGCCCGCTGAACCTTGAGGCGGGCGTCCCTGTCGGATGAGGCGGTGCCGGCCGGGGGCGGCGGGAGGCCCCCGGCCGGCACCGGGGTCCCGGGCGTCAGCTGCCGGCGGGCTCGTACTGCCGGGCGTACTGCTGGAGGAACAGCGCCTCGGCGAGCGAGAGGCGCTCCAGTTCCTCGGGCGAGACGCTCTCGTTGACCGCGTGGATCTGCGCGTCGGGCTCGCTGAGGCCGATGAGCAGGATCTCGGCCTGCGGGTAGAGGGCGGCCAGGGTGTTGCACAGCGGGATCGACCCGCCCATGCCGGACGTCTGCATCTCCGTGCCGTCGTACGCCTCCCGCATCGCCGACGCCATCGACGCGTACGCCGGGCTGCCGGTGTCCGCGCGGAACGGCTGGCCCTGCCCGATCTGCTCGACCGTGACCCGCGCGCCCCACGGGGCGGCCTTCTCCAGGTGCGCGGTGAGCAGCTTGGTCGCCGCCGCGGCGTCCGTGCCCGGCGGCACCCGCAGGCTCACCAGCGCCCGCGCGCCGGCGTGCACGGACGGCGTGGCACCGACCACCGGGGGGCAGTCGATGCCGAGGACGGTGACGGCGGGCCGGGCCCACAGGCGGTCGGCGACCGTACCGCTGCCGGTCAGGCCGACGCCGTCGAGCACCTTGGCGTCCTTGCGGAACTCCTCCTCCGGATATTGCAGGCCCTCCCAGCGCGCGTCCGCCTCCAGCCCCTCGACCGCCGTCGAGCCGTCCTCGGCCCGCAGCGAGTCCAGGATCCGGATCAGCGCCGCCAGCGCGTCGGGGGCGGCGCCGCCGAACTGGCCGGAGTGCAGATTGCCCTCCAGGGTGTCCACCTGGACGCGCAGCGCCGTCATGCCGCGCAGCGTCGCGGTCACCGTCGGCAGGCCGACGCGGAAGTTGCCGGTGTCGCCGATGACGATGGCGTCGGCCGCCAGCAGCTCGGGGTGGGCCTCGGCGTACTGCTCCAGGCCGCCGGTGCTCTGCTCCTCCGAGCCCTCCACGATCACCTTGACGCCGACCGGGACGCCGCCGTGCTCCTTGAGCGCCCGCAGCGCCGTCAGGTGCATGATCAGGCCGCCCTTGCAGTCGGCGGCGCCGCGTCCGTACCAGCGCCCGTCCCGCTCGGTCAGCTCGAAGGGAGGCGATATCCAGGCGGCCTCGTCCAGCGGCGGTTGCACGTCGTAGTGCGCGTACAGCAGCACGGTCGGCGCACCGGCCGGGCCCGGCAGGTAGCCGTAGACCGACTGGGTGCCGTCCGGGGTGTCCAGCAGCGCCACATCGGTGAAGCCCTCGGCCCGCAGCGCGCCCGCGACCCACTCGGCGGCGGCCTCGCACTCGCTCCGGGGGAACTGCGCCGGGTCCGCGACCGACCTGAAGGCCACCAACTCGGTCAGCTCGGCCCTGGCCCGGGGCTGCAGCGAGGCGACGGTTTGCGCGAGCGGGCTGTCAGGCATGGAACGCTCCTTGTGGGCGCGGCGTTGTACACGTGTTGTACACATGCGGGTCCGTCCGGCTCTTCGGGCCGGACCAACCGTACGTACGGGCGATTGTGTGGCCGATCTTCCCACAGGAGGAGCGCCCGACGGCGCGCCGTAGGATGCGGGCGGTACGCGCAGCAAGGCATCGAACGGGAGCAGAAGCACAGGTGAGCAGCGAGAGCGCAGCCGAGGAGAACCAGCCGGTGTGGGACGTCGTGGTGGTGGGGGCGGGGCCCGCCGGCGCCTCGGCCGCCTACGCCGCGGCGTGTACGGGACGCCGGGTGCTGCTCCTGGAGAAAGCCGAACTGCCCCGCTACAAGACGTGCGGCGGCGGCATCATCGGACCGTCCCGCGACGCCTTGCCGCCCGGCTTCGACCTGCCGCTGCGCGACCGGGTCCACGCGGTGACGTTCTCCCTCAACGGCAGGATGACCCGCACCCGCCGTTCCAAGAACATGCTGTTCGGCCTCGTCAACCGCCCCGAGTTCGACGCCCGGCTGGTCAAGACCGCGCAGGACGCCGGCGCCGAGCTGCGCACCGGCGTCACGGTCTCCCGGGTCGAACAGCACGGCTCGGCGGTGCCCGACCGGCGGACCGTCGCCGTGGTGCTCGGCGACGGCGAGGTGGTGCTGGCCCGCGCGGTGGTCGGCGCGGACGGCAGCGCCAGCCGCATAGGCGCCCACGTCGGCGTGAAGATGGACCAGGTCGACCTGGGGCTGGAGGCCGAGATCCCGGTGCCGCCGACGGTCGCCGAGGACTGGGCGGGGCGGGTGCTCATCGACTGGGGGCCGATGCCGGGCAGCTACGGCTGGGTCTTCCCCAAGGGCGACACCCTGACCGTCGGCGTCATCTCGGCCCGCGGCGAGGGCGCCGCGACCAAGCGCTACCTGGACGACTTCATCGGCCGGCTCGGCCTCGCGGGCTTCGAGCCGGAGATCTCCTCCGGCCACCTGACCCGCTGCCGCGCCGACGACTCGCCGCTCTCCCGCGGCCGGGTCCTGGTGTGCGGGGACGCCGCCGGGCTCCTGGAGCCGTGGACCCGCGAGGGCATCTCCTTCGCGCTGCGGTCCGGGCGGCTCGCAGGGGAGTGGGCGGTCCGCGTCTCGGAGGCGCACGACGCGGTGGACGCGCGGCGCCAGGCCCTGAACTACGCCTTCGCCATCAAGGCGGGGCTGGGCGTGGAGATGGGCGTGGGCCGCCGTATGCTCACGGTCTTCTCCCGCCGCCCCGGCATGATCCACGCGGCGCTCACCGGCTTCCGGCCGGCCTGGCACGCCTTCGCGAAGATCGTCCGCGGCACGACGACGCTGGCCGAGATCGTCCGCACCCACCCGGTCGCCCGGCGGGCGCTGGGGGCGATGGACCGGCAGTAGGGGAGCGGGCGGGGCGCGGGAAACCGGCCGCCCTCGCCGGATACTCCCCTGGGAGTACACCTGGTCACCGCGCCGGGCTGACGCCACCGTACGGTGTGCCGGTCTAGCGTGGCGGCATGGACAAGGGACGGCCGCCGTGGGCGCGGCCCTGCCACGGACCGCGCCCCGGCCGGTGGCGGCCGGCGGACGGCGATCTCCCCGCCGGCCGGCCCGGCGCGCGGCTGCCCTGGGTCTCGACCGTCGTTTTCACCGGGTTCGTGCTCGTGGGCTCGCGCATCGCCGGGAAGAACCAGCCCGCCCGCGCCGACCTCGACCCGCTCGCGTACCTGCTGCTGGTCACCGGCGCGGCGCTGCTGCTCCTGCGGCACCGCTTCCCGCGCACGGTCACCCTCGGCACCGCGCTCACCTCCGCCGCCTACCTCGCCGCCGGATACCCCTACGGCCCGGTCCTGCTCACCATCGCCTTCGGCTGCTTCGCGGGCATCGTCGCGGGCCGGCGCCGGACCGCCTGGGCCGCCGTCGGCCTGGTGTGGGTCAGCCATCTCCTGGTCGGCCACTGGCTCTACCACCGGCTGCCGCCCGAGGGCGACGGGCCCGCGCCCTGGGGGGAGCAGCTGTTCGTCACGGCCCTGGTGGTGGCGGTGGTTGCGGTGTCCGAGCTGGTGCGCGTACGGCGTGAGCAGTTCGCGAAGGCGCGCGCGGAACGGGTGGCCGCCGAGCGGCGGCGGGCCGACGAGGAGCGGCTGCGGATCGCCCGCGAGCTGCACGACGTGCTCGCGCACAGCATCTCCGTCATCAACGTCCAGGCAGGCGTCGGCCTCGCTCTCCTGGACGACGACCCCGAGCAGGCGCGCACGGCCCTGACCACCATCAAGGCCGCCAGCAAGGAAGCGCTGGGCGAGGTACGGCAGGTTCTGGACACACTGCGGTCCCCGGGCGACGCGCCGCGCTCCCCGGCGCCCGGCCTGGACCGGCTGCCCGAGCTCTGCGAGCAGGCCGAGGGCGCCGGCCTGACGGTGGAGGTCACCGAACGGGGCCGGCCGGCGGGGCTCGCCCCGGGCACCGGCCTCGCGGCCTTCCGGATCGTCCAGGAGGCGCTGACCAACGTCGTCCGGCACTCCGGATCCCGTACCGCCCGCGTCCGGCTCGCGCACCGGCCGGGCGAGCTGGAGATCACGGTCGACGACGACGGTCCCGCGACCGCCGACGGGCGCGCGGGGGACGTCTCCGGGGGCGGCAACGGGCTGGTCGGCATGCGGGAGCGGGCCGCCGCCCTCGGCGGCACCGTCGCGGCGGGACCACGCCCGGACGGCGGCTTCCGGGTGCGGGCCCGCATCCCCCTCAGGGCCGCGGCACCGTACGGCACACCGGCGCCGCACCGCCCCGGCGGCGCCCGCACTGCGGATACGGTGATCCCCACCGCCACCGAGGAGGAGTCGTGACCCGGGTACTGCTCGCCGACGACCAGCTGCTGGTCCGCGCCGGATTCCGGGCCCTGCTGGACGCCCAGCCCGGCATCGAGGTCGTCGCCGAGGCGGCGGACGGCGAGGAGGCGCTGATCGCCGTCCGCGAACTGCGCCCCGACATCGTCCTGATGGACATCCGGATGCCGGTGCTGGACGGCCTCGCCGCCACCCGCCAGATCACCGAGGACCCCCGGCTGTCGGCGGTGAAGGTCGTCATGCTCACCACCTTCGAGCTGGACGAGTACGTCTTCGAGGCGATCCGCTCCGGCGCCTCCGGCTTCCTGGTCAAGGACACCGAGCCGGAGGAGCTCGTACGGGCGGTGCGCGCCGTGGTCGAGGGTGACGCGCTGCTCTCGCCGGGCGTCACCCGCCGGCTGATCGCCGAGTTCGCCGCCCGGTCCAAGGAGCCGGCCGCCGCCGGCACGCTGTCCGGGCTCACCGAGCGGGAGCGGGAGGTGATGGCGCTGGTCGGCATCGGGCTGTCCAACGAGGAGATCGCCCGCCGCCTGGTCGTCAGCCCGCTGACCGCCAAGACCCATGTCAGCCGCACGATGGTCAAACTGGGCGCCCGGGACCGCGCCCAACTGGTCGTCCTGGCCTACGAGACGGGGCTCGTCCGCCCGGGGTGGCTGGGGTAGCCGGCAGCCGGCAGCCGCCGGGGCCGTCCGTCGCACGCCCCACTCCTCGTCCTGCGACGGGTGAACAATCTCCGCGCCGCTCTCCCGTACGGCCGCGTAGACCGCGTCCACGTCGTCCACCTCCCCTCTCATGTCGGGGGTGACCGGCGCCGTCTTGTCGGCGGCCAGGAAACTGACCTGCGCCGCCGGGGCGAACGGCCATCGACAACACCAAGGGACGTGATGCTGCTCTTAGCTCGAACGTCCCCCGGTGAAGCGGCGCAGGACCCGTACCACCCGCCAGACGAACGCGACGCCCGCCGCGCACCCGGCCGCCGCCAGGAGCGCGCCGGACCAGCCTCGGCCCGGGTCCGTGAACAGCAGGGGGCTCAGCACGGCGCCGAAGGCGGCACCGGCCGCGAACACGCCGGTCAGCAGGGCGAAACCGATCTCGACAGTCATCGCGTCGCGCTCGGCCTGGGAACGGGTCGGAGACATGGTGACAGTCTGTCATGTGAAGCCCTGAATTTCGTGGTGGCCCACCCTGCCGGCCGCCCCCTCGCCCGGTGTCTCAGATGCCGGAGCGCTCCTGCCACAGGCGGGCCAGGGAGACCTCACCCGTGACCGTGATGCCGTCCAGCGACCGGCGGTTCCACAGGGCGAAGTACAGGTCGGATGCCGTCCCTTCCATCACACAGTCCGCCGCGCCACCACCCGGCGCAGCGGTGAACGGTATGCGCTCGGCGCGCGGCGGAGCGTCCGAGAGGGCCACCTTCCACGCCGCCCCGGCCGCGCCGGTCGCCCGTATCAGGAGCGTTTTCGGCAACTCCGTACGCATCGTGCTGCGCTCCCGGGCGTGCATGCCGACGAGCAACTCGTCGATGCCGTCGGCGGCGAAGGCCGGATCGGCGGCGGTCAGGCCCGCGCCGAGCGCGGCCTCCGCGTCGGCGCGGTGCACCGCCGTCTCGTGGGCCTGCCGCCGCGCCCAGAAGGCCAACGGGGAGGGCGCGGGCAGGAAGGTCCAGCACGAGAGGTCGGCCGGGGCCGCGCGCAGCGTCTCCACGAGCTGCCGGCAGCCGTCGCGCAGCCAGTCGGCGAGCGCGTCGTCGGACAGGCGGGGGGCCTCGGGGAACGGGACCGGCTCCGGGCGGCCGTGCGCCACGAAGCCCGTGGCCCAGCGGTGCACCTGCCCCGTGTGGGTGAGCAGGTCGCGTACCCGCCACTGCGGGCAGCTGGGAACCGGGGCATCCGCCCCGGCCTTCTCCGCGGCGTCCGCGAGCAGTTGGCCGTCCCGTCGCAGGGACTCGGTGAAGTCAGCGATCTCCATGCCGACGAGTATGGCGGCGACCACTGACAACGGCGCCGCGCGCGGCCGGCCGGCCGCGCAGGCTCCGGTGGACGAGCCCGAGCAGCAGCGCGTTGACCAGGGCGGCCACGACCAGCGCCGCGATCGAATACCACTGCGGGGAGCCGGAGTCGGCCCACAGCGCGTCACCGGCGAGCCACAGCGGGAAGACCGTCGGAGCGGTCAGCAGCACGACCCAGATGCCGGCGAACGAGGCGTCCGCGTGCCGGACGAAAGCCATGTCCACCAGGGCGAAGAGGGCCGCCGCGACGACCAGGGCGAGGTAGACCAGCGAGACCGGGTTGCCGAACATCAGCCGCGCGGGGCCGCGCAGCCGGGGTGTGGTGTCCAATGCAGCCCCCTCCGCGCCGGGGTGGCCGGTCGGCGCCGGGCGTGCGCGTCCCGCGCGCCGGGGCTTCCCGGCCGGGTGCCCCGGCCGAATCCGTGACCGAGTCACCCATTATGGTCGGCAACCGGTCCCTTCCGGCAGGCCGGGTACCCGGCATCCGGGTACCCACTCCCGCGTACGCGGCGGTCGGCACCGTGCGGTACCCGCACCGGCCGCCGCCGGTACGGGCCGTACCGGCGCGACCGTAGGCGGCGTCCGCCACGGCCGTGACGAGCTGTCGGGCCGGCGTGCCCGGACGGCCCGGCCCTATTTTGTTTACCGTCGGTACAAAGCCAGAATGGGACCGTGACCCAGACTCGGACAACCAGGTTGGAGCGGGGCCGCAGCGCCCTCGGACCCGCACTGGAGCTCGTACACACCGGACGCGCGCCCACCCGCGCCGTCCTCACCTCGGAGCTCGGCGTGACCCGGGCGACCGCGGGCGCGGTGGCGGCGGAACTGGAAGCGCTCGGCCTGATCACCGTCGACTCCCGCCCGACCGCCTCGGCGGGCTCCCAAGGGCGCCCCTCGCACCGGCTGTTCGTCAACGAGGACGGCCCCGTCGTGCTCGCCGGACAGATCCACGCCGACGGCTTCCGCGTCGCGCTGGTCGGCCTCGGCGGGCGGATCGTGGCGACCGTCAGCGGCTGCGGCACCATCCCCGCCGACCCGGCCCACGTACTGGCCGAGGCGGTGGCGGCCGGCGCCGGACTGCTCGGACGGACCGGGCGGCGCTGCCTCGGCGCGGCCCTCGCCATCCCGTCCGCCGTCGCCGAACCCGACGGCGAGGCGCTCAACCCACTGCACCTCGCCTGGCCTTCGGGCGCCCCCGTACGCCGCCTCTTCCGGCACGCCCTCGCCGAGGCGGGCATCCCCGGGGCCGCCGGGGCGACCGGCTTCACCGGCAACGATGTCAACCTCGCCGCGCTGGCCGAACACCGGCACGGCGCGGGCCGCGGCGCCCGCGACCTGCTGTGCGTCGCCTCCGGGCACCGGGGCGTCGGCGGCGCGCTGGTCCTGGACGGCCGCCTGCACAGCGGCAGTTCGGGCCTGGCCCTGGAGGTCGGCCACCTGACCGTCAACCCCGAGGGCGCGCCCTGCCACTGCGGCAGCCGCGGCTGCCTGGACGTCGAGGCGGACCCGCTCGCCTTCCTCGGCGCCGCGGGCCGCGCACCGGGCCCCGAGGGCTCGCTGCTCCGGCAGGCCACCGACCTGATCCGGGAGGACTACCAGGACCCGGCCGTACGGGCCGCCACCGAGCTGCTGATCGACCGGCTGGGCCTCGGGATCGCCGGACTCGTCAACATCCTCAACCCCGACCGCATCATCCTCGGCGGCCTGCACCGCGAACTCCTGGGCGCCGACCCGGAACGGCTGCGGGCGGTGGTCGCCGACCGCAGCCTGTGGGGACGCAGCGGCGGCGTACCGATTCTGCCGTGCACGCTCGACCACAACAGCCTCGTCGGCGCGGCGGAGCTGGCGTGGCAGCCGGTCCTGGACGATCCGCTGGTGGTCCTGGACGTCTGAGGGCCTGCGCCGGGCCCCCGGATCAGCGTCCGGCCGGACCGCCGCGCCACACCGGCGCGGCCCGCCGGCCGACGGCGGTCTCGAAGGCGGCGCGCGCCAGCAGCCGTGTCGAGTCCAGCGCCGGCAGCGGCGACACCTCGGGCGTGACCAGGAGCGGAATCTCCGTGCAGACCAGGGCGACCGCGTCGCAGCCGCGCGCCGCCAGCCGCTCGATGACGCGTACGTACTCCCGGCGCGCCGCACCGGTGAACACGCCGTGCACCAACTCGCCGAAGATGATCCCGTGCACGGTACGGCGGTCGGCCTCGGCCGGCACCTCGGCGGTGATGCCCCGGCGGCCCAGCGCGTCCCTGTAGAGGGGGCCGTCCATCGTGTACGCGGTCCCCAGGACGCCGACGCGCCGGCGGCCGTCACGGGCGGCGCGTTCGGCCACCACCTCGGCGATGTGCAGGCCGGGCAGCGGCAGTTCGGCGCCGGGCAGCCCGAGCGCCAGGTGGGCGGTGTTGTCCGGGCAGACGAAGAAGTCCGCGCCCGCGCGGGCGAGCCGCGCCACGCTGCCGGACAGCGTGTGCCGGATCGTGTGATGGTCGCCGGCCTCCCAGGCGGGCATGCTGCGCGCCATGCTCACGCAGTCCAGCGTCACGTCCGGATGCTCGTAAGGGCCCAGTTCGGCGGAACCCTCCTGGCAGAAGGCCCGGAAACAGAGCGCGGCGCCTTCGGCGCTGTGCGCGAGGATGCCCAGGTGTTGCACGGTGACGCCTCCCGAGGCCGACGGCTGTCCGGCCATTGTCACCCCGCACCCGCTCTCAGGCGCCCGCCACCGGCTGCCACGCGGCCGCGAACGCGCGGGCCGGGTTCGCCGTGAGGACGCGGCGCACCAGCTCCTCGCCCAGGGCGAGTTCGAGGCGCGGGCGCAGGCGGCGCAGGAGGAAGGGCAGGCCGGGACCGCCGTTCACCGACCTGGCCGCCGCCGTCGTCGTGTCCCCGCCGAGGAGCAGCCGGTCCCCGTACCCGGCGTCCGCGAGGGCGGCCAGCGCGTCCGGCAGCCGCCAGTCCGTCGCGTGGTGCGCCCGCGACGGACCGTCGAAGGCCAGGTAGGCCCCGGCGGCCGCGGCCTGCCGGTGGACGACGGGGTCGGGGGAGCGGTTGAGGTGCCCCAGGATCACCCGCTCCGGCGGCACGCCCAGCTTGCCGCACAGCAGGTCGAGTACGTCCGTGGCGCCGGTTCCCAGCTCCAGGTGGACGCCGATGGCGGCGTCGGTGGCGTGGTGGGCCTCGGCCGCGGCGGCCATGGTGTGCCGGGCGTGCGCGTCGAGGCCGTGGAAGCCGCCGGCCACTTTGATCATTCCGGCGCGCGGCCGGCCGGCGGAGCCGTCGGCGAGGGCGCCGGAACCGGCGGCGGGGGCCGGATCGGCGCCCGGATGCTCCGCCCGGGTCCTGATCCCCGTCGTCAGCTCCGCCACGAACAGTTCCGCCAGGTCTCCGGAGCCACCGGTGTGCCCCGTGAACCGCTCCAGCACCTCGGGCGCGTAGTGGACCGCCTGGTGCAGCCCCGTGGCCGCCACGATCCGCACCCCCGACGCGCGGGCGAGGCGCGGCAGTTCCCCGGCGCGCCGCCCCATCCCGTACGGCGTCCACTGGATCACCGTGCCGCCGCCCGCCTCCCGGAAGGCCCGCAGCTCGGCCGCGGCGGCGCCGGCGTCGGCCAGTTCCTGCCCGGCCAGTACCGGGCTGCTCAGGAACAGGTGGTCGTGCGCGTCGCAGACGCCGAGGCCGGCGGGGGAGAGGTCCCCGGTGACCGTGCGGACGGTTGCCCGCGGCAGTCCGCTCACCACTGCTCTCCCGTCGGCAGCCGCCCGGCGCCCGGCGCGGACAGGTGCGGCACCTGGAAGCGCTCGCCTTCGCCCTCGGGCGCGTCGGCCGCCCAGAGGGTGAAGTGCGTCAGCTCCCAGTGCCGGGGGTCGACGGCCAGCGCGGTGGTGTGCACGCCGTCCGTACGGGCGAGGCGCTGGTGTTCCGCCACGGCTTCCGCCACGGCGGTGGCCGGATCCGCCCCCTCGGAGAGGGGCTCCGTACGGCGGACGAAGGACCGCGGAGCCGTGCCGGCCGCCGGCCCGCGCTCGTGGTGGACGACCGTCCCGTGCCGCACCTCGGGGCGGCCGAAGTCGCGGATGACGCCGCGGAAGCCGTCGCCGAGCAGGAAGCGGTTCATGGCCCGGGGGTCGGCCCAGAGGTAGAACGGCGCATATTGATTGACGGGCGAACCGTCGACGCCGCGTTCGCGTAGGCCGTACGCCTTGATCCCGAGCCCGTCGAAGTCGTCGAGGAGGTGGCCGCGGGTCCGTACCCGGTCGCGGATGATGCCCATGTCGTAGTCGGCGGGCAGGGTGACGGTGTATTGGAGGGCGTGCAAGGGGGCTCCTGTGGGGTAGGGAGAAGCGTGGTTCACGCGGGGTGGGTCATGAACGTGCCGGGCGCGGCGCCGTGCCAGTGCCATTCGTCCGGGCCGGTCCACACGGTGTCGCCGGCCCTGACCCGTTCGACCGGGCCGCCCCTGCGCCGGACCAGGCCGACGCCCTCGGTGACGTACAGGACCTGGCCGGGCGGGTGCGGGTGATTTCCATGAGCGGTGGGGCCTTTCGGGCGGGCGGCCTGACGGCGCGTCAGGCGGAGGAGTCCCGGCCGGTGGTGCGGGCCGTGAGCAGGGCCAGCACGCCGTGCACGGCGGTGTCGAAGGGCGCGGGTGACTCGGCGGCGCGCGCCAGTACGTAGCCGCCCTGCACGGTCGCGACGACGGCGGCGGCGGTCCCTTCCGGGTCCAGCTCGGGGTCGAACTCGCCGCGCTCCCGCCCCTCCCGGAGGATCGCGGCGATCCGGCCGCGCACCCAGTCGAGGGTCTCGAACACCGGCTGCCGCAGCACGGGATCGGCGATGACGTCGGGGTCCATGGTCAGCCGGCCCACCGGGCAGCCGCGCAGGACGTCACGCTCGCGCAGCAGGTAGGCGCGCACCCGGTCGTACGCGCTGCCGTCGGCGGAGAGGGCGGTGCCGGCGGTGGCCCGCATGCTCTCCGCGGTGCGGCGGATGGCGGCGAGCGCCAGGTCGGACTTGCCGGAGAAGTGGTGGTACATGCTGCCCTGGCCGACGCCGGCGCGCTGGAGGATCGCCTTCGGGCTGGTGCCGGTGAAGCCCCGCTCCCACAGCAGTTCCCGGGTGCTCTCGATGAGCCGTTCGGAGGTGGTCATGAGCGCACTGTACATACTAGTAGTTACAGGAGTCGAGGGCGGGCGGCTGCGGCCCTCCAGCGGGCGGGGGTCGGGGTGGTACGCACGGTTGGCGCCCGCTGCTTCCCCGGTGGTACGCGCGGTCCCGCCGGCCGTACGACGCCATGCGGGCCCCGGCGGGCCAGGCTCGACAGGGACGGCACAAGGCCCGCGCGGAACGCGTGCGGCACCCTCCGAGAAGGAGCTGACCTCTCATGTCCGATCTGGCGCACCCGTGGGCCGGTGGCGGCCCCGGCCCCTGGTTCCTGCTCTTCCCGCTGTTCTGGGCGGCCGCCGTGCTCGGCGCCGTCGCGCTGCTGCGGCGCGCCGTGGGGCGCGGGCGCGGCCCTTGGGCGCGCTTCGGCGGCCCGGGCGGCGGTGCCCGGCTATCGGCCTCCGCCGCCGATCCGTCCCCCGTCGACCTGCTGGCCCGGCGGTTCGCGGCGGGGGAGATCGACGAGGACGAGTACCGGCGCCGGCTCTCCGTCCTGGAGGACCGGTTCGGTACCGGGGCGAAGGGCGGCGCGGCATGAGGGCGTGCGCCGACGGGGCACCGGTCGGCGGCGTACGCCCCTGCGGCGTACGCCGTCGGCCGCAACCCGCCGGCGCGCCCGGTCAGCCGACCCCGGCGCCCCGCACCCGCGGCCGGGTCTCCACCGGCGTGCGCAGCGGCGGTTCGGCCGGTGCGTGCGCCGACACGCCCCGCGTGCACGACGACCGCCCCACCGAGGTGCGGCGTACCGCCTCCTCGGGTGCGAGCGTCAGCGCGGGCAGCGTGAACCAGACGACCTTGCCGCCGCCGTCGGGGCGCACCCCCCAGCTCTCGCTGAGCGCGGCGATCAGGGACAGCCCGCGGCCCTCCGTGTCGAGGGAGCCGGCCGCCTGTACCCGGGGCAGGCGCGGGTCCAGGTCGCGCACCGAGACCGTCAGCTGGTCCAGCAGGACCAGGAGTTCCACGGTGCACTGCTTGCTGGGCGCGGCGTGCTGGTGCACGTTGGCCAGCAGCTCGGTGACGCCGAGCGCCGCCGGGTCTATCAAGGCGTCGAGACGCCAGTAACGGAGCTGCGCCGATACGATTCTGCGCACCTGGCCGATCCGTGCCGGAAGGGCCTGGAGCTCCACCGTGCAGTGTCTGCTGGGCTGCCTGATCACGACCGCGACTCCCTGATGAGGTCGGGCGCCCTCGTGCGACGGGGGCGAAGATCGGATCCAGCGATGCCGCCATCCACCTCAGTGTCACCGCTGGTGAACCCTCAGTGATACGAGTCCAGGGTCATCCCACCAGTGCGCTCCCGCAACCGCACCGTCCCCCGCGGGACCCTGTCAAGCGCGTGCGGAACGCGCCGCGCGCACAGCGTCCAGGAAGCGGTCCGGGGTGCCCAGCGTCAGCGCGTAGCGGTGTCCGTTCAGTGTGGCCAGCGCCCGGTCACGGGCCGCGAACAGCGGTTTGTGCGCCTGGACGGCCTGCACCGGCGCGCTGTCTATCTCGGTGCCGTAACTCGTCAGCAGGGCCAGCCTGCCGTCCTTGATCACGACCTGGCCCGCCCGGGTCAGCGACCTGAGAAGCCAACGCTCGATGCGTACACCGGTGGCGTTGAATTCGGGCTCCGCCATGGCGACCACCTCCTCGGCACGTCGGGCGTGTGGTCTCCACCCGCCCTCATGGTGCGCAGTCTGCCTGCGTCGTGCCCCGTGCACCAGTACCCCTTGGCCAAAGCTCGTCACCAGCCTGCTCCCAGGCGGTGCTTGGGGTTGCCCAAAGGGTTGTTTATGCAGGTGAGAAGCGTGTGGTGGGTGGCTATAGTCGAAACCGGCCCGGCGTTCCGTGCGGGCTGTGTCCGACCTCGGGAGCGCGTCGAATGAGCACCGCCCAGCAACCACAGCAGTACGCGGACCGGGTGCCCGGGAACGGCGCTCCGATGCCGACCGTGGACGTCGACCGCAGTGATCCGGACTACCGCGCCTGGCTGAAAGAGGCCGTCCGCAAGGTGCAGGCGGACGCCAACCGGACGGCCGACACCCATTTGCTGCGCTTCCCGCTGCCCGAGCGGTGGGGCATCGACCTGTACCTGAAGGACGAGTCGACCCACCCCACCGGCAGCCTCAAGCACCGGCTGGCCCGTTCGCTGTTCCTGTACGGGCTGTGCAACGGCTGGATCCGGCCCGGCAAGCCCGTCATCGAGGCCTCCAGCGGCTCCACGGCCGTCTCCGAGGCGTACTTCGCGAGCCTGATCGGCGTGCCCTTCATCGCGGTGATGCCGGCCACGACCAGCCGCGAGAAGACCCGGCTGATCGAGTTCCACGGCGGCAGGTGCCACCTCGTGGACGACCCGCGGACCGTCTACGCGGTCTCCGCCGAGCTGGCCGCGGAGTCCGGCGGGCACTACATGGACCAGTTCACCTACGCCGAACGGGCGACCGACTGGCGCGGCAACAACAACATCGCCGAGTCGATCTACCAGCAGCTGCGCCTGGAGCGTTACCCGGAACCCGCCTGGATCGTCGCCACGGCCGGCACCGGCGGCACCTCCGCGACCATCGCCCGATACGTGCACTACATGCAGTACGACACCCGCATCTGCGTGCCCGACCCGGAGAACTCCTGCTTCTTCGACGGCTGGCGCACCGGCGACGCGGCGACGGACTGCGCGACCGCCTCGCGCATCGAGGGCATCGGCAGGCCGCGCATGGAGCCCAGCTTCGTGCCCGGCGCCATCGACCGGATGATGAAGGTCCCGGACGCGGCGAGCGTGGCGGCCGTACGGGCCCTGGAGCGGGCCGTCGGCCGCAAGGCGGGCGGCTCGACGGGCACCGGCCTGTGGAGCGCGTTGAAGATCGTCGCGGAGATGGTCGCGGAGGGCCGTACCGGCTCCGTCGTCACCCTGCTCTGCGACCCCGGCGACCGCTACCTGGACAAGTACTACTCGGACAGCTGGCTGGCCGCCCAGGGGCTGGACATCGCGCCGTACGCGGCCGACATCGACGGTTTCCTGGAGACCGGCGTCTGGCCCGGCTGACAGCCCGCGTGCGCAGTCCGGCCGGCGGCTGCGTCAGATGTCCGCGCCGTCGCCGGGTTCGCCCGCCACCACCAGCTCCGGCGGCAGCTCCGCGATCTCCTCGCGCGCCTGCGCCGGCAGTCCGCGGTCGGTCACCAGCACGTCCACCTCGTCCAGCGTGGCGAAGGAACTGAGTCCCACCGTGCCCCATTTGGTGTGGTCGGCGACCACCACGACGCGGCGCGCGGAGCGGACGAAATGGCGGTTGGTCTCCGCCTCGGCGAGGTTGGGCGTGGACAGCCCGGCCTCCACCGATATGCCGTGCACGCCCAGGAACAGCACGTCGAAGTGGAGGGAGCGGATCGCGGCGTCCGCCACCGGCCCCACCAGGGTGTCCGAGGGCGTGCGCACCCCGCCGGTCAGCACGACCGTGGCCGCGCCCGCCCGGGGCGCGGAGCCGCTGCCGGCCGCCGCCCGCTGCGCGTTGTAGAACACGTCGGCCACGCGTACGGAGTTGGTGACGACCGTCAGGTCCGGCACCTCCAGCAGCTGCTGGGCCAGCGCGAACGCGGTCGTGCCGCCGGCCAGCGCGATGGCGCCGCCGGGCGCCGCCATCCGGGCCGCGGCCTTGGCGATGTCCTCCTTGGCGCTCAGCTCCAGCCCCGACTTGGCCTCGAAGCCCGGCTCGTGGGTGCTGGGCTCGCTGACCGGTACGGCGCCGCCGTGCACCTTCTCCACCATGCCCTGCCGGGCGAGCGCGTCCAGGTCGCGCCGGACCGTCATGTCGGACACGTTGAGCCTGCGGGTCAGCTCGTTCACGCGGACGCCCCCGCGCCGTCTGACCTCGTCGAGGATCAGGGCGCGCCGCTGCTCCGCGAGGAGGTTCTGGTTGTCGCTCACCCCGGCTCTTCCCTTCCGCCCGGCTGCCGTCTGGGCCCTCATCCTCGCACGCGCCGCCGGGCGCATCCGCCCCGCCGGGTGGGGTGTGGGGCCGCGGAACCGGGAAGGAGTGGGGCGGACGGTACGGGCGGGCCGCGGACGGCGGTGCGGACGCCCGTTTGAACCTGGCATGACATAGGGTGCCGCCGCCGGGTGCCGTGCGGCGCCCACCGGCACCGTACGGACATCGGGGGAAGCACACGTGGACACCGCGAGCAGCACGGAACCGGCCGCACCGGACGGGCCGGACACACCACAGGCCGGGCCGCCCCAGGAAGGGCCGCCACAGAAAACCGGGCAACTCGCCCTGGAACTCCTCGTGCACGGCGTCGGCGGCACCACGCCCGAGCGCATGCTCGGCGACCCGCGCACCGTCCTGGTCACCGGCGACGACACCGCGGCCGTCTACCGCCGCGCCGACGACGCCGACGCCGAGCAGCGCCCCGAGGACTACCGCGCCGAACCGGTCCGCGAGGCGTACTGCTGGTGCAACCTCACCTCCGGCAACGGAGCCCGCGCCCTGTGGCTCGTCCTGCTGCCCTTCATGGTCGCCAACCTCGCCCACTGGATGCGCCCCGCCGCCCCCGCGGCACACCGCGGCCACCGCGTGTACGACGTCCTCGTGCGCGTCCTCGCGCTCAGCCTCACCGTCCTGCTGGCCGCAGCGGTCTGCGAAGTGGCGCTGGACCTGACGGCCTGGCAGTGCGCGGGCAGTGCCGCCTGCGTCGCGGACAAGTCCTGGCTGGGCTTCCTCAGCCCGGACCAGGGCGGCGCGTGGAGCGGGCCGGGGCGCCGCATCGTGGTCGCCGCCGTGGTGCCGCTGCTGGTCGTCGGATTCCTGTGGTGGCTCTCGCAACGCACCTGGAGCGCGTACGAATCCGCCTCGCCGCCGCCGCGCCGCCCCGGCACCTCCCGCGACGTACCGCCCGAACAGCGCCCCGCGCTCACCCACCGCGGCTTCTGGTACGGCCGCCGGGTGGTGGCCAGGCTGCGCGCCGCGCACACCGCCGCCGGAGTGCTGACCATCGCCGCCGCGCTGCTCGTGGGCGCCGTGGACCACGACACCCGGACGGGCGGCGGACCGCTGCCGGCCGTGGGCCGCGTACTGAGCGCGCTGGTCGCGCTGCTGGGAGCGCTCACCGTCTGGATCGTGTGCCGCACCGCCCGCTGCGAGGCGGAACCGGACGAGCACCGGGACCGCTTCCTGGTCAAGGCGCTGCCCTTCGGCGCGCTCGTGGCGCTCGTCCTGTCCGCCGTCTACACCGCCTGGTCACGGCCCGGCTGGGCCGGCGGCGACCGGCTGCCGGGCACCGGCGCCTTCGGCGGCATCGCCGTCTTCCAGAGCCTGCTGGTCCTCGGCCTGCTCGGCACGGCCTGCTTCCTCCAGCACGCCGCGACCCGCCACGGGCGCGGCGACGGCCGCGCGGCGCTGAAGGGCATGCACGGTGCCGCCGTCGCCCTGCTGGCGTGCGCGCTGGGCGGCGCGCTGACCGGCGGAATGGCCCAGCGGCTGGGGGACTGGCTGGACCGCGGGGCAGTCCCGGGCCGGCCGGGCTCCCCGATGGCGGGGCCGCCCGTCCTGCTGTCCTGGCAGGCGTCGGTGCTCCCGGTGCTCCTGGTGGTCGTGGCGGCCTTCGCGGTCCTGGCGGGCATTCAAGTAACGCTGGTACGCCGCAGGATCACCTCGGACATCGCCGGAGGCTACGACGCGCAGGAGCGGCCCGACGAGGAGCGCACCCGCCGCATCGCCGGCACCATCGCCCGCGCCGGCCTCACCGATTCCGCGCCCGTCCTGGTCGGTGCCGTCTGCCTGGTCACGCTCGTTTTGGGCGCCGGCGCGGTGGCCGGTGCCTGGCTGACCGACCGGGCCCCCGGCCGGGCCACCGAGAACGCGCCGCTGCTCGTGCACTCGGCGGCCGCGACGGCTGAGGCCCTCGGTTCGTGGCTGATGGGCGCCGGGGTCCTGGTACTCGCGATCATGGGCTGGCGCGCCTACCGCGACCGCTCCACCCGCCGCACCATCGGCATCCTGTGGGACGTCGGCACGTTCTGGCCGCGCGCCGCGCACCCCTTCGCGCCGCCCTGCTACGCGGAGCGCGCCGTCCCCGACCTGACCTGGCGGATGGCCACCTGGACCGAGAACAACGACGGCCGCCTGGTCATCTCGGGACACTCCCAGGGCAGCGTGCTGGCTGCGGCCGCCGTCTGGCAGCTGGACCTGGTCACCCGCAGCCGCGTCGCGCTGCTCACCTACGGATCGCCGCTGGAGCGCCTGTACGGGCGGTGGTTCCCCGCCTGCTTCGGCCCGGAGGCGCTGACCGGGCTGCACCGGGAGATGGACGACTGGCGCAACCTGTGGCGGCTGACCGACCCCATAGGGGGACCGGTGCGGCTCACGCGCGAGGACGGCGCGGCCGTGGACCTCGGCCCGCTGCGCGACCCGCTCACTTTCGGGCGGACGCTCCAGTACCCGCTGCCCGCCCAGATCCTGGGGCACGGCGACTACCAGTCCGATCCGGTGTTCGAGGAGGCCCGCGCCGAGCTGATCGCCCGGCTCGGCGCGTGCGTACCGCGCCGGCACGGCAAGGAACTGCCCCGGCAGGGCTGCTGACGAGACGTCAGGGAAGGTCGGGCAGGTCGTCCGCGTACAGCAGGGTCAGCGCGTCGGTGTCCGGGTCGGCCAGCTGGGCGACCCGGCCCGCGTGCCGCTCGACCATCGCCTCGAACGTCTGCCGCGCGGTCCGCCCGTTGCCGAACGAGGGGCCCTTGGGAAGCGCGGTGAAGTACTTCAGCAGGGCCTCGCCGGCGCCCTCGGCCAGCCGGTACTCGTGCTCCTCACCCTGCTGCTCGACGATCCGCAGCAGGTCCTCCGGCGTGTAGTCGCCAAAGGTGATGGTGCGTGAGAAACGGGATGCCACACCGGGGTTGACGGCGAGGAAGCGCTCCATCTCGGCCGTGTAACCGGCCACGATCACCACCACCGCCTCCCGGTGGTCCTCCATCAGCTTCACCAGCGTGTCGATCGCCTCGCGCCCGAAGTCCCGCCCGGAGTCCTCCGGCGAGAGCGCGTACGCCTCGTCGATGAACAGCACCCCGCCGCGCGCCCGGTCGAACGCCTCCTGCGTACGGATCGCCGTCGAGCCGATGTGCTCGCCGACCAGGTCCACCCGGGACACCTCCACCAGGTGCCCGCGCTCCAGCACGTCCAGCGCGGCCAGGATCTCGCCGTAGAGGCGGGCGACCGTGGTCTTGCCGGTGCCGGGGGAGCCGGTGAAGACCAGATGGCGGCGGACGGAGGCGGCCTTGAGCCCGGCCTCCTGCCGCCGGCGCCCCACCTCGATCATGTTGATCAGGCTGCGCACCTCGCGCTTGACGCTCTCCAGGCCGACCAGCCGGTCCAGTTCGCCGAGCACCTCGTCGGACGGCCGGCTCGCGGCGGCGGGCCCGGCGGCCTCCGGCGCCGGCTGCGCGGTCTGTGCCGGTACGGCCCCGAGCAGCCCGGCCGGCTGGGTCGCGGGGACGGCCGCCGGCGCCCGTACCGCCGCGGCCGGCACCGGCGGCCCGCCGGCCGCCCCGCTCTCGTCGCTGGTGCAGTCCTCGACGGTGGGCCCGCCCGTGTTCCCCTCGCCGCGGGCGGCGGAGCTGTCCGCGAACTCGTACCCGCCGCGCGCGCACCGCTCGGTGCGGCAGCGCGTCAGCGTCGTGCGGCAGCCGTCGATGACGTGGAAGCCGTACCCGGAGCTGCCGGTCACCCGGCAGCCGTCGAACGTGCCGCGGCCCTGCGCCGAGACGTAGAAGCCGGCCTCGGCCGGTGCGCTGACGGTGCAGCGCTCGACGGTGGGGTCGGCGCCCTTGGTCACGATCACGCCCGTCTGCGCCGCGTCGATCGTGCAGTTGGCGAGCGTGCCGCCGCTGCCGTGGTCGCGGAACCAGGCACCGGTCGCCGCCTCCCGGATCCGGCAGTCGTCGAGCTGCACGGTCGCGCCGTCGCTCACCGACACCGCCGTGTTGCGCACCTGGGACAGGTCGGAGTCCACCACGTCCGCGCGCGAACCCCGGTCCAGCACGAACAGCGCGTCCGGCACGTCGTGCACCCGCGTCGAGTCCAGTACGGCGGTCGCGCCGTCGCTGACCCACACCGCCGGGTAGTCACCCGTACTGTCGTGGATCTCGCACCGGTTGGCGTCCACCCGGGTGCCCGGGTCCCACACGGACAGCCCGTTGCGGCCGAAGCGGCGCACCGTGCTGCGGGTCAGCGTCAGCACCGACCGGGACCGCAGGTCCACGGCGTTCTCCGGAATGTCGTGGATGTCGCAGTCGGCGAGCGTGAGTACCGCGTCGGTGTCCAGGGTGACGCCGTCGGCGGAGGTCCGGTGCACCTTGCAGTCGGTCAGCTGGCCGCTCGCGCGCGAGGCGATCTGCACGCCCGCGCCCTTGATCTCGTACAGCTCGCAGCCGAACGCCTCGACGCCGCTGCCCTCGCCGTTGACCGACAGGCCCGCACCGGAGACGTGGTGCACCCGGCAGTTCTCCAGCCGCGGGTGCGCGCCGCCGCGCACCGCCACCCCGGCCTGCCCGGCGGCCACCACCTCGCACTCCTCGAAGATCCCGCCCGCGCCGTCCAGCACGCTGATGCCCACCCCGCCCGGGTTGTCGACCGAGCAGCGGCGCACGGTCGGGCGGGCGCCGCCGCGCACCTCGATGCCGGACGCCGAACGCGTCATCACCCGCAGCCCGTCCAGCTCCGGGGACCCGCCCTCCACCAGCACGGCGGGCGCGGTGGAGTCCTGCCCCTCCACCCGGAGGTCCTGCACGGTGGCGGAGGCGCGCACGGTCAGCGCGACGCCGTCGGCGGGCGCGATCCGCACCGACCCGCGCGCCCCCTCGGGCCCGCGCAGCGTCACCGCGCGCACCAGCACCAGGTTCTCGCGGTACGTACCGGCGCCCACGGTCAGCACGTCGCCGTCGCCCGCGGCATCCAGGGCCGCCGCCAGCGAGCTGTACTCGCCCGTGCGGCGCCGCCACCGCGACGTGCCCGAATGCGTCACCTGGACGGAGCCCTGTGCCATGGCGCTGTTCTGTCCCCACCTCGTGCGGCTGTTACCGGCCCGGCAGTTGTACGTCCGTGTATGTCCGCGTACGCGTGCCCGGAACCCCAGCCGGGAGGCTGGCCGCTCCACCGTAGCGCGCCCGGCGGGCGCCGGATGACATGGTCAGCCTGTATGTCCGGGCCTTCGAAGGCCCTCGGCTGCCCGGTCGTTCAGCTGCCCGCCCCGGCCCGTCCCCAGTCCTGTCCCGCGCGCTCCCACTCCTGCTCCCAGCGCCGGTACCTGCGCACCAGCATCCGCCGCACCACCAGTCGCCGGCCGCCTTCCACCGCCCCCGCCAGCAGCGCCGCGGCGCCCAGGCCCGCCAGCACCGCGTGTGCCCTGGCGTTGCTCGCGTCCATCGGACGGGGCACGACCAGACCGCTGTCGTCGGTCCAGATCCGGAACCGGTCGCCCGGCCGCACGGCGTGCGGCGCGGCGACCAGGCCGCTGTGCGCGGTGCCGTCCCGCGCGGTCCAGCGGGCGTTCACCCTGCGGTGCGCCTCCCGGTCGGAGGAGGTCTCGGGATCCGGGTCCACGCGGGCGCGCGGCGCGGCGCGCTCCGCCGTCGCCCAGACCTGGTGCCGTTCCTGGTGCTGGGCACGGACGGACCGCAGCAGCGCGTCCTGCGCGGCGCCGCCCACGGCCCAGGCCGTACCCGCGCCGCCCACCGCGATCAGCACGGCGGCGGCCAGCGCCACCCACGCCTCCAGGAGATCGGTCGTCCGGCGCAGCGGGCTGCGCCGCCAGCGCCACAGTCCCGCGATGACTCGTACCACTTCGTGCCTCCTCTCCGTGTCCGTAGGTACCTCGTCCGGCGCGCGTCATGCGTGAACGGCGCGAACGGCGCGCGAAACCACCGGGGGCGGCGCGAACGCGGTACCGGCGGGCGGGGGCTCCGGTCCGGGTACGGTCCCGGGCCCCCGTGGCGCTCCCTCACCTGCGGGGCGCATGCCGTATCGCCCGGTGTGCGGCCTTCAGCGGCCCCCGGGCGCGGCCGAGACTGTTCCCCGGCACAGGGAGGCCCGCGATGGATCACCGACTGGTCGGCAGGCTCATGAACACCGAGGTCGTCAAGGCCCGTTACGGCACGCCGTTCAGGGATGTCGTCACCCTGCTGAGCAAGCACCGCAAGACGGGGCTGCCCGTCGTCGACGCCGACAACAAGGTCCTCGGCGTGATCTCCGAGACGGACCTGATGTTCCGCCAGGCCGCCCAGGACATGCTCCAGAACCGCTGGTACCACCGCCGCCGCCTCACCGGCAGCGCCCGCGCGGCCCGCGTCAGGCAGCGCAGCCTGCGGGCGGGCCAGCTGATGACCTCGCCGCCGGTCACGATCGGGCCCCACCAGACCGTCGCCGAGGCCGCCCGGCTGATGGTGGCCGGGAAGCTGGACCGGCTGCCGGTCGTCGACGCGGAGGGCCGGCTGTGCGGGCTGGTGACCCGCAGCGACCTGCTGAAGGTCTTCCTGCGCCCGGACGAGGAGATCCGCGAGGAACTGATCACCGAGGTGCTCGTGCGCACCCTCGGTCTCAAGCCCGGCGCGGTCGGCGTGTCCGTACGGGCGGGAGTGGTCACGCTGTCCGGGCGGCTGGGGCGCAGCAGCGAGGTGACCCTCGCGGTGCGGCTGGCGGGCCGGGTCGACGGGGTGGTCGCGGTGGTCGACGAGCTGCACTACACGCACGACGACGCGGCCGAGCAGCAGGACGAGCAGACCCTGCGCGACCGGGCGCAGGAGTGGCTGCGCGGGATGTGAGAGAAGGACGGCGCGGGGCCGCACGCCGGTGGCCGGCCCCGGCCGCGTCACTGCACCCGGATCGCCAGGGTGACCTCGGCGCCCCGGGCGCCGGACGCCTCCGCGCCGTTCGCCGCCCGCACCGCGAACCGGTCCGCCACCAGGCGTGCGAGCCACAGTCCGCGTCCCTTGTGCGCTCCGTCGAGCCCCGGCAGCAGTTCGGGGATCACGGTTTCGCTGAAGCCGGGACCCGAATCGCTGATACGGCACTCCAGTTCGTCACCGACGCGGCGCAGCAGCAGCCGCCCCGAGCCGCCCGCGTGCTCCACGGCGTTGCCCGCGATCTCGTCGACGGCCAGCACGAACTCGCCCCGCCGCGGCTCCGCCAGACCTTCGCGGACGGCGCACTCCTCCACCAGCAGCCGCAACTGCGGCAGCAGGCGCGCGGTGAAGCGGCGTTGCAACAGGCACGTGGACACCTGCGTGTCCGCCGGCCCGTCCTCGGACATGGCCGGTTCCGGGGTCAGCACGGCCGCACCACCTCCGTCGTGCGCAGCCGCGGCACCGTGGCGGCGCCGAGCCGCAGCAGCGTCCGCGCCTGTACGCGGTCGCAGCGGACCTCGACCAGGTCGTGCCCGGCGGCCCGGTCGGCGAGTCTGATCAGTGCGGTGGCGCAGGCCACCGACAGGAAGTGCAGCTGCGTCAGGTCGACCATGAGCCGGCGCGCGCCGGTGCTGCCGGAGAGCGCCAGTTCCAGCGCGGTGGTGAAGGGGCGGCGGGCGGCGGAGTCCGCCTCGCCGACGAAGCGCACGCTGCCGTCCCCGCCGCGCACCGTCCGCAGGCTGCCGAGCCGTTCCAGGAGGCTGCGCGGGTGCGCCCGGTCCATGGCGTGCAGCACCTCGCGCCCGAACCACCGGCGGTCGTAGGCGCAGATCTCGCTGTACGGCCGCCCGTCGAACAGCGCGTCCGCGTGCGTCTCGCGGTGCATCATCACCCGTACGTCCGCGTCGAGGTCGGGCACCCACCGCATGTCGATGAAGGTCCGCAGGCCGGTGAACCCCTCGTCTGCGGCGCGGGCCGTCTCCGAGCGCAGCCGCCCGATCTGCCGCTCGGGGGTGAACCGCAGGTCCGGCCGGATCAGGGCCCGCATGCTGCTCAGCAGCAACTGCCCCCGTTCGCGGGCGGTGGCGGTGCTGCGGCCGGTGAAGTCGAGCCGGGCCAACACCTCGGCCTCCGGGAGCCACGGGTCGGGGAAGAGGATGACCTTCTCGCCCTGGGCCAGGCCGAGCCGTACGAAGGCGGTCATGACCTCCCAGCGCACCTCGTCATCGTCGTAGCTCACAAAGGCGTGATCCCCGGGACGCATGTGCTGTACCGGTATGAGGTGGTCTCCGGGCACCCGCCCGGACGGCATCGGCACGTGGACTCCCAACGGCTTCCGCTGTCGGCATCGCCGTGCGCTCACTGTAGGCAGCCGGACACGCGCCCGCAATGCGGCGCCGGAGCGGGGTGGCCGGTACCGGTTCCGGGCCGGACGGGGTGTCAGGCGCCGGGCGTACGGGGGCTCAGGGGCGCGGGGCGCGGGCGAGCACCTCGAAGGGGTCGCCGGTCCTGATCGTGCCGGTGCCCTCCGGGATCAGGTTCTGGCCGAAGACGAGCTGGTCACCGATGCGGCGGTGGCGGGCCAGCGTGCGCAGCGGCTCCTTGCCGCGCTGCCCGGTCCGCTGGTCGGTGGTGGTGATCACGCACCGGCCGCACGGTTTGACCACGCGGAAGGTGACCTCGCCGATCCGTATCCGCCGCCAGTCGTCCTCGTCCCAGGGCGCGGTGCCCGCCACGACGACATTCGGCCGGAAGCGGTCCATCGGCAGCGGGCCCTCCTCGGCGCGGCCGCCCTGGGCGACGAGGGAGTTGAGGGCGTCGAGCGAGGCGGTGGCGGTCAGGAGGAGAGGGAAGCCGTCGGCGAAGCTCACGGTCTCGCCCGGCTTCGCGTACGCCGGGTCGGCGGGCCGCCGGCCGGCCGGGTCGTCCAGGTGCACCAGCTCCACCGGGACGCCCAGATACGTACTGAACCACTCGGCGGCGGCACCCGACGCGGGCACCGCCTCGACCTTGTCCCGCCACACCTCGACCGTGACCGTCGCGCCCGGCTCCGGCACCCCGACGGTCAGCGGCTCCATGCCGGGCGCCGTCAGCCGGACCGCGCCGCCCGGCAGTTCCGCGGCGGCGGCCGACGCCAGCCGCGGCCGGCCGCGCTGGGTGACGAACCGGCGCTCGGCGTCGACCAGCATCCAGCGCCGGTCCCCGGCGAGCCCCCACGGTTCCACGACCGCCTCGCCCGGGGCGCACCCCGCCACGGATTTGACCGGGTACCGGTGGACAGCTTTGAGGAAAGGGTTCTGCACGCCCCCATCCTGCCAGGCGCCCGCGGTGACCCGGCGACCGGTGCCGCCCCGGAGTGCGGCACCGGCTGCTCCGCCCCGGAATTTCCGTCGCGGTGTCAGTAACCCCGCGGGTACTGGCGGCCGTACTGGTCGTCGTACGGGGCGGGCGCGGGGCGCGGGGCGACAGGACCGGCCGGGCGCATCGATTCGTACCCCGTGCCGGTGTTCCCGGCGGGCCGCTGGTACTGCTGCGGCTGCTGGGCGGGATGGCCGCGGGGGCCCGCCTGCTGGGGGATGTACGGGGCCGGCGTGCTCTGGAGCGGCGCCACCGGCTGCGCGGCGGCACCCGGATAGCCGTGGCCGGAATACTGCGGGGACGGGGCCGCGGGCAGCGCGGGCAGTGCCGACGGCAGGGCCGGCAAGTACGACGAGCCCGTGTCATAAGGGGACTCGACCCGGATCGGGGCGATCTGCGGGGTACCGCGTTCGGCGACGAGGGAGTCGTAGATCGGGGTGTCCGGGAAGGACGGCGAGGCGTAGTAGCCGCCGCCGTAGGTAGAGCGGGGGGAGGTCATACCTCTTAAGTTAAGCCCACGATGTGCCGGTTGGGGAGCCTGAAAAGAGGGTTGTTTCACGTGTCGTGTGGAGCTTCTGATCCGCAATGTGAGCGAACTTGGCAAAATCGGTCGCGATCGCCCGTAGGGATCGTGTAAAGGACGCGTCCACGACAGATGAACGCCGGACATTTTTCGGCAAGTAGGTTGGAAGCTGCCACCGTGGAGGGGGGCCGCCGCACGGCGGCCCGGCGAGCGAAGCGAGAGGGAGGCGCCACGATGCCGATGCCCAAGGGAAGCAACGTCGCGGTACCGGCACCGTCGGTACGGATCGAGCTGGGCTGGCACACCGGGCCCGGCGTCCCCGACGTGGACGCCTCGGCGCTGCTGCTGACCGCGGCGGGAAAGGTCCGCAACGACGCTGACCTCGTCTTCTACAACCAGGCCGTGCACGCCTCGGGCACCGTCCGCCATGAGGGCAAGCGGCCCGCCCGGGACACGACGACCGACACCCTGTCCGTCGACCTGGGCCGGCTGGAGGCCGCCGTCGAGAAGGTGGTGCTCGCGGCCTCGGCCGACGGAGGGTCCTTCGGCCGGGTGCCCGGACTGCACATCCGGGTGCTCGACGCGGGCAGCGGCGCCGAACTGGCCCGCTTCGACAGCCAGGACGCCACCGCCGAGACGGCCTTCGTCCTCGGGGAGCTGTACCGCAGGCAGGGCGCCTGGAAGTTCCGCGCCGTGGGCCAGGGGTACGACACCGGGCTCGCCGGGCTGGCCACGGACTTCGGCATCAGCGTGGAGGAGGAGCCGCCCGCCGCGGCTCCGGCCCCGGCTGCCGCACCGGTCCCGGCCGCCGCCCCGGCTCCGGTCCCACCGCCCGCCCCGCCCGTGAGCCCCTCCAAGGTCACCCTCACGAAGGAGGCCCCGGCCGTCTCCTTGACGAAGCAGGGCGGCACCTCGGGAGCCCTGCGGGTCAACCTGAACTGGCAGCAGGCCGGCAAACCCGCCTCCCGCCTCGGCAAGAAGCTGGGCCGCAGGACCATGGAGGCGCTGGGCGCCCGCGGGGCCCTGCTGCCCCAGTCCGGCGACCTGGACCTCGACCTGTGCGCGCTGTACGAACTCACCGACGGCAGCGCGGGCGTCGTGCACCCCATCGGCGGCAACTTCGGCGCGCTGCACACCCCGCCGTACATCCAGCTCGACCAGGACGACCGCACCGGCGCCGCCGCCGCGGGCGAGAACCTGACGGTCAACCTCGACCACCGGCACCAGATCCGCCGCATCCTCGTCTTCGTGACGGTCTACGCGGGCGCCAGGAGCTTCGAAGGGCTGCACGCCACGGTCACGCTCCAGCCGCAGTTCGGCGCCCCCGTCGACTTCTCGCTCGACGAGTGCACCGTCCCGTCCAACGTCTGCGCTCTCGCCCTGATCACCAACACCGGCAGCGAACTGGTCGTGCAGCGCGAGGCCCGCTACCTCGTGCCCGCGCCGGGCGTCAGCCCGCAGCGCACCGTCGACGAGGCCTACGGCTGGGGCCTGAACTGGTCCCCGGCCAGCAAGTGAGCGTCCCTCAGGAGGCGCCGGGCGCCCCGTACGTCCGGCCCTTCCAGGCGGCCCCGCGCCCCCGGTAGTGCTGGACGGCGGAGTCGACCGTCATCAGCAGGTAGAGCAGCGCGGTGAACGGAAGCAGGGGCGCGAGCCACAGCGGCTGCCGGTAGTAGCGCAGCATCGGCAGGTACGTCCCGGTCATCACGGCCCACGCCGCCCCGCCCAGCGCTGCCGCCGTCGTGCTGCCGCCCGCCAGTCCGGCGGCCAGCGCGGCGGGCGGCGCCAGGTAGACCAGTGCCAGCCCGGCCACCGTTCCCGCCAGCAGCAGGGGACTGTGCAGCAGTTGGGCGTACGCGCTGCGCGAGACCATTCGCCACAGCTGGCCCAGCCCCGCGTACGGGCGCACGCTGTCCACCCGGTCGGCCAGCCCCAGCCAGATACGGCCGCCCGTCCGCTGCACCGCCCGGGCCAGCGTCACGTCGTCGATCACCGCGTGCCGGATGCTGTCCGGAACCCCCGCGCGCTCCGCCGCCGCACACCGCAGCAGCACACAGCCCCCGGCCGCGGCGGCGGTCCGCGCCCGTGGCCTGTTGACCCACCGGAAGGGATACAGCTGCCCGAAGAAGTACACGAACGCCGGGACGATCAGCCGCTCCCAGAACGTCACCACCCGCAGCCGCGCCATCTGCGACACCAGGTCCAGGCCGGCCGAGTGCGCCGCCGACACCAACTCCCGCAGGCTGTCCGGCTCGTGGGCGATGTCCGCGTCGGTCAGCAGCAGGTACTCCGCGCCGCCGCGCTCCCGGGCCAGCGCCATGCCGTGCCGTACGGCCCACAGCTTGCCCGTCCAGCCCGGCTCCGGCTCGCCGGGCCGGGCCACGGTCAGCGGCAGCCCGCCCCGCCCGTCCGCCAGCTCCCGGGCCAGCTCGCCCGTCCCGTCCGTACTGCCGTCGTCGACGAGGAACACCTCGGCCCGGCCGGGATACTTCTGCGCCAGCAGGGACGGCAGGCTCTCCGGCAGCACCGCGGCCTCGTCGCGCGCCGGGACCACGACGGCGACCGGCGGCCACCGCTCCGGGTCCGTGCGCGCCGGCAGCCGTACGTCCGTCCGCCAGAAGAAGCCCTGCCCCAGCGCCAGCCACACCCAGGCCGCCAGCGTCCCCGCGCCGATCCACTCCATCGCTCCCACGGGGCGCAGTCTGCCGCACCGGCGCGTGCCGCGGCCGGAACCCGCCCGGCGGCCCCGCGAACGCGGCGGACGGGGATCACCGGTATGACAAGCACCGGGCGGCCCGGCGTAAAGTGTCCGGGTGAAGATCGCGCTCATGGACTCCGGTACCGGCCTGCTCGCGGCGGCCGCCGCGGTACGGCGGCTGCGGCCCGACGCCGACCTGGTCATCTCCTCCGACCCGGACGGCATGCCCTGGGGACCGCGCCCGCCGCACGACATCGCGGCACACGCGCTCGCCGTCGCGCGCGCCGCCGCCGCGCACCGCCCGGACGCCCTGATCGTCGCCTGCAACACCGCCTCCGTGCACGCCCTGCCCGCCCTGCGCGCCGAGCTGGAGCCCGGACTGCCGGTCATCGGCACCGTCCCGGCCATCAAGCCGGCCGCCGCCACCGGCGGGCCCGTAGCGATCTGGGCCACGCCGGCCACCACCGGCAGCCCGTACCAGCGGGGTCTGATCGAACAGTTCGCCTCGGGCGTCGAGGTCACCGGCGTGCCCTGCCCCGGCCTGGCCGACGCCGTCGAGGCCGCCGACGAGGCCGCGATCGACGCCGCCGTCGCGGCCGCCGCCGCGAACACGCCACGTGACGTCCGCACCGTCGTCCTCGGCTGCACCCACTACGAACTGGTCGCCGAGCGCATCCGCGCCGCCCTCCAGCAGCCGGGCGCCCCCGCGCTGGTCCTGCTCGGCTCCGCCGAGGCGGTCGCCGCCCAGGCCCTGCGCCGCATCGGCGCCGACCCGGCCCCCTCGGCCGGCCCGACCGGCAGCGTCACCGTGCTCCTCAGCGGCCGCCCCGGACGCCTCCCCGAGGCCGCGCTCTCCTACGCCGAGGGGCGGCTCCTGGCCGCTGGCGAGCCCGTCCGTCACTGAAGCCCCCCAAGGCGCGCGACACGCTGCCAGGGCGGGCAAAGGCGCGTACGCTGCGTCGTATGAGGGACCACCCCCACGAGGGGGCAGCAGCCCCCGGCAAGCACGGCAGCCCCGTCGGTGACGGCAACGGCGGGGGCTCCGGCAGTCACCCCGACCCCCCGGGCCCCGCGGACGTCCCCGAGGTGTGGCAGGGACGCGCCACCAATCGCGTGCAGTGGCTGCTGGCCGGCATCGGCGCGGCCTGCATGGCGCTCGGCATCGAGCTGGCCGTCGACAGCGCCTGGACCTCCGGACTGGCACCGCTGCTGATGTCGGTGGTGGGCTGCGTCCTGGCCGGTCTGCTGGTGCTCTTCGGCACCCTCGCCTTCGTCCACGTGGCCGTCCGGGTCGACAAGGACTGCCTGGAGGTGCGGTGCGGGCACATGGGCCTGCCCCGCCGCCGGATCCCGCTGGAACACGTCGTCGGCGCGGATTTCGCGCCCCGGGTCACCCCGCGCCACTGGGGCGGCTGGGGCTACCGCTGGCGCCCCGAACAGGGCACGGCCGTGGTCGTACGGCGGGGCGAGGCGGTGGTGCTCCGGCTCGGCGACGGCCGCAGCTTCACGATCACGGTGGACGACGCGGAGAACGCGGTGCGCTGCATCCGCGGCAGGTGCGGGGCGGACAAGGGCCGCGCGGCGGGCAGCTGAGCCGTAGGCGCCCACCTGCCCGCGGCGCGCGACGCTCCCGTTACCCGGTGGTGGTTAGGGTGCCGGGTATGGCGACACCCGACTTCATCCGTGACATCCGGGCCGGCATCGGCCACCAGCTCCTGTGGCTGCCGGGCGTGAGCGCCGTGGTCTTCGACGACCGCGGCCGGGTCCTGCTCGGCCGCAGAGCCGACAACGGCATGTGGTCGATCATCGGCGGGATCCCGGAACCGGGGGAGCAGCCGGCGCAGACCGCGGTGCGCGAGGTGTTCGAGGAGACCGCGGTGCACGTCGTGCCCGAGCGGGTGATCCTCGTCGAGGCGCTGCAGCGGGTCCGGTACCCCAACGGCGACGAGTGCCAGTTCATGGACGTCTCGCTGCGCTGCCGCGCGGTCGGCGGCGAGGCCGCCGTCAACGACGACGAGTCGCTGGAGGTGGGCTGGTTCGCGCTGGACGCCCTGCCGGAGCTGGAGGAGTTCGCGGTGTCCCGGATCAAGATGGCCCTGGACGACGGCCCGGCGTGGTTCGAGGGGATCGAACGGGCCTAGATTCCGCTCACCTGCCGTACCGGCGGCCGCCGCTCACACCGGTGCCCACGGGAGCCGGATCGAGGTCTGGGACTCCTCGCCGCCCGGCAGGCCGGGGATGCCGGGCTCCTCGGGCGCGCCGGGGTCGCCCGGCGACTGCTCCGGCGCGTCCGGCGGTGCCGAGCGGCCCGCCTCCTCCGTGTGCATCTGCTGCCGGCCGCCGTCCTTGCGGCAGCTGCTCAGCCAGGTGCCGGTGGGCCCGTTCTCGTACTGGCACTCCCAGCCCCGTACGGTCAGCGAAGGCCGGCCGGCGTCGGCCTTGCGGAAGAACTCGGCCATCACGCTCCGCGCCTCGGCGCAGCCGGCCGTCGGCCCGGCGCCCGGCCCGGAGAACAGGCGCGCGGTCAGGCCTTCGCCCATGGCGTCCGGCAGCGCCCCGCAGTCCAGCGGCTGCCCCGGGACGGCCGTGCCGGAGCCGGACGGCCCCGGGCCGCCGGTGGCCCCCGGGTCCCCCGACGGGCTTCCCGTGAGGCTCTTCGTGGGGCTCGCGCCCGGCGCGGAGCCGGTGGCGGCGGGCGACGCCGCGGTGTCGTCGGGGCCGCTGCCGCCGCACCCCGCGACGGCGAGGGCGAGCAGTGCGGTCGGTACGGCGATGAGCCGGCGCATGTCGAACTCCTTCGGCCGCGGGTCGCGCGGACAGGACGCTCCGCCGTACGGACGCTAGGAGCCCCGCGTGCGAGCTGCGATCCGGAACGGGCGAACGGGTGAACGGCCGGGCCGCCGGCCGACGGCCGCGCGCTACCGGTAGCCGCCTCCGGATGCGCCCGCCGCCCGGCTGCGGCAGCGTGGGATGTCCCACCAGCGGACCGTAGGGAGTACGTCATGGGCGACAGCGCCATGGACAAGGCCAAGGGCAAGGCCAAGGAGATGACGGGCAAGGTCACCGGCAACGACCGGATGAAGGGCGAGGGCCGGGCCGACCAGGCCAAGAGCAAGGCCAAGGGCGCGGTGGACGAGGTCAAGGGCAACGCCCAGGGCATGCGGGACTCCCTCAAGAACAAGGGCGGCCGCGAGTCCTGAGCGGATACGGACGCCCGCCGGGCCGTCGCCCGGCACGCCGCCCGCACCCCGTCTCCCGCACACCGGTGCGGGCGGCGGGGTGACCCGCGCGCCGGGACGCTCGTTGTGCAGGGCATGATCAAGAAAATCGCCGCAGCGGCCCTCCTGGCGGGCTCGGTCGTCTCCACGGCCCAGACCACCGCGGAGGCCGCGGGAATCCCGGAAGCGCTCCACACGACCACCGAGACGACGACGGAACTCCTCTTCCACCTTCCGAGCATCCAGGGGCTGCGGCCACCGCCAGGGTTCTCCTACCAGCAGGGCGACGGCGCGTAGGGTGCCCGCCGTCAGGGCTTGCGCGCGACCGCCGCGTAGCTGGCGGCCTCCGCGTCCGTGACGTGCGTGGCGTCGCCGGGGTCGTCCGGGCGCCACTGGTGGGACAGGGTGACACCGGGCTCCAGCAGCTCCCAGCCGTCGAAGAAGCGGGTGAACTCGGCCTCCGTACGGAACTGCACCGACGTTCCCGCCGCGGCGTAGATGTCCAGGATCCGGCCCATCGCCTCGGGGGCGAAGTCGGCGGTGGCATGGGTCATCGCCAGCGTGCTGCCGCTGGGCAGGGCCGCCTTGAGGTGTTCGACGACCCGGTGCGCCCGGCCCTGCCCGTCGTCCGGCACGAAGTGCATGAGGGCGTTGAGGCTCAGCGCGACCGGGCGGGCGAGGTCGAGGGTCTCGCGGACCCGGGGCGCGGTGACGATGGCGGCCGGGTCGGTGACGTCGGCCTGGAGGTAGGCCGTGCGGCCCTCCGGCGTACTGCGCAGCAGCGCGGCGGCGTGGGCCAGCACGATGGGGTCGTTGTCCGTGTAGACGACGCGGGCGTCCGGCGCGATGTCCTGGGCGATCTCGTGCAGGTTGGGCGGGGTGGGGATGCCGGTACCGATGTCCAGGAACTGGCGCAGGCCCGCCCGCGCGAAGGCGCGGGTGGTGCGGTGCATGAACTCCCGGTTGATCCGCGCGGCGACCAGCGCCGCGGGGAAGACGGCGAGCACGCTGCCGGCGGCGGTGCGGTCGGCGAGGAAGTTGGTCTTGCCGCCGAGCATGTAGTCGTAGATGCGGGCCGAGTGGGCGCGGTCCAGTTGCAGGTCCACCACCGGTTCGCCGTGCTGCTCGCTCATCGCGGTCCGCCTCCCCTGTGCGGCTGCCGGGCTGCCGCCAGAGCACTACCCTGCGTGTCCCCGGTCATTCGCCCGTGGGCGACGCGGGCCCGGCCGCACCGCCCCAAGTAATCACATGAACGCGCACGGCGAGATTTCTTGGCGGTCGGTGCCACAACGGGGCGGGTTTTCCGGTTCATTGGAAGAGAGGGCCGCCGCGCCCTCCCGCTGATGCCGGAGCCCTCCGGACTCCCGGACCGCGGCGAACGGAACGAGGACTTCACGTGAGTACGTACCGGTACGCCCTCCTCCCGCTGCCCACCGCCCGCGTCCCCGGCGCCGGCCGTGACGGCGGGCAGGGGCACCCGTGACCCACCGCCTGCCGCCACCGGCCGGCGACCAGCTGCGACAGGCCGGCCGGCGACTGGCCGTCGCCTTCGAGGCGTTCCACGAGACGCACTACCGCAAATGGCTGGCCTATTCCTACCTGCACACCGGCACCGAGGACGCGGCCCTGGAGGTCACCGGCACCGCCTACCAGCGCCTACGGCTGTGCTGGCCGTACGCGCTCAAGCAGTCCTCGGTCGACGCCTACGCCTGGGCCGTCCTCAAGGAGTCCGTCGTGGACTGGCTCTGCCGGCACGGGCGGGCCACCGCGCTGACCGAGAGCGCGGCCTTCGCCGTCGTCACCCGCGCCCTGCTGCGCGAGTGCCAGCAGCAGTTCGCCCTCCTGGAGAGCCAGTTGGGCCTGTACGAGGCGATCGCGCGACTGCCCGAACGGCAGTGCGACGTGATCGTGCTGCGCCATGTCGTCGGGTACTCCGACGACCAGATAGCCGCCCTGCTCGGTGTCGACGAGGCCACCGTCCGCTCCCACGCGAGCCGCGGCAAACGCCGGCTCGCCGCCGCGCTCGGCATCGAACCGGGCCCCACGAAGGGGAAGTGACCCATGCCGCACACCCGCCGGGCCGGCCGGGAGACCATCGAATCCCTGCTGGCAGCCGCCGCCGACGTACTCGCCGAGTCCTACGGCTCCTACGACACCGCGGCGGCACGCGACCGGCTCCTCCGCGACACCGGCGCCGACGAGCACACCGGCGCCGCCTACCCGGCCGGACGGCGCCCGGGCGCCCCGGCGCCCACCGCCTACCCGAGCGCCCACGACGAGGCCACCCACGAACTCGACCTCGCCTGCGCCCTGGTGGTCAACGCGGCCGCGGCGGCGGACAGCCTCGCCCGGCTGGTCGACGACCACCGCATCGACCCCGAAGGGGCCCTGGTCTTCGGCTGCCTGCTGCACATCACCGGACGCGCCGAGGCCGCCGACTTCTGGTGGCGGTTCGGCGCCGGCGGCGGCAGCCGTACCGCCGCCTACTGCCTGTACCTCTCCCACCGCCGGCGCGGCGAGTTCCGCGACGCCGCCTACTGGCGCACACAGGCCGCGCACGACCCCGACGAGGAGCCGCCGCCGACCGCCGCATTCGACGCGCAGCACCTGCTGCCCGACGCCGCCCGGCACGCCCTGCTCGTCCAGTGGCACAGCGGCCTCGCGCCCACCCTGCCCGCCGCCCTGGAGAGCGTCATCAACCGCCTCACCGTCGCCGGCGACGACGAGGACTTCGGCGAGATCCCCCGCCCGTCGCCTACGCTCGTGGACGACCTGCGCCGGTGACCGGCGCGGCTCGCCCGGCACACCGACGGAAAGGTGTCCGCATGCACCGCAGCACGGCTTCAGCGCCCGTCCCCGCACGCGCCGCCGTCGTGATCGTCGGCGGCGGCGTGCTCGGGGCGAGCATCGCGTTCCATCTGGCCGAGGCCGGTGTCGCAGGCGTGCTCCTGCTGGAGCGCGACCGGCCCGCCGCCGGCTCCTCGGGCAAGCCCATCGGCGGCGTACGCGCCCAGTTCTCCGACCCGCTCAACATCCGGATCGGCCGGCGCAGCCTGGAGGCGTGGCGGGCGTTCGGCGAGCGGCCCGGCGCGGACATCGGCCTGGAGAGCGTCGGCTACCTCTTCCTGCTCGGCGACGACACCGAACGCCGACTGTTCGCGGAGGGGGTGGCGGCACAGAACGCGCTCGGTGTGCCGAGCCGGCTCATCGGACCGGCCGAGGCCGCCGCGCTGTGCCCCTACCTCGACCCGGACGGCATCCTCGCCGCCGCGTACTGCCCCACCGACGGCTACGCACTGCCCGGGGCGGCGGTGACCGGCTACCTGCGCGCGGCCGTACGGCGGGGCGCGGCCGTCCGTACGCACTGCCCCGTCACCGCGATCGAGACGTCGGGCGGCACCGTGCGCGCCGTCCGCACCCCGCACGGCACCGTGCGCACCGGCGCGGTGATCTGCTGTGCGGGCGCCTGGTCGGCGGAGGTCGGCGCGATGGCCGGCGTACGGCTGCCCGTCACCCCGGTGCGCCGGCAGATCGCGTTCACCGGGCCGCTGCGCCCGGCGCCGCCCCGTATCCCGTTCACCCTCGACTTCGCCACGACCGCCTACTTCCACAACGACGGCGCGGGCGGGCTGCTGCTGGGCATGTCCGACCCGCGCCAGAAGCCGGGCTTCGGCCGGGAGTTCAGCCGGGAGTGGCTGGAACCCTTCCGCGAGGCCGTCGCACGGCGGGCGCCCGCCCTGGCCGCGGTGCCGGTCAGCCACGGCTGGGCCGGCCTCTACGAGACCACCCCCGACAACAACGCGCTCATCGGCGAGTCGGCGGACGTCGGCCGGTTCCTGTACGCCACCGGCTTCTCCGGCCACGGCTTCCTCCAGGCGCCCGCGGTGGGGGAGCTGGTCCGCGACCTCTACCTGGGCCGGGAGCCGTTCCTCGACGTCGGGCCGCTGGCCGCCACCCGGTTCGGCGGCCGGGCGGGCACCGGGCGTACGGCGGGCGGCGGGCCCGCGGGCGGCCGCCCGGAGGCACACGTCATCTGACACACCGGCAACCGTCCACCACCCGGGAGGTCCGCATGATCCCCACCTGGCGGCTGCGCGCCGCCTTCGCCCGCCGGCTCTCCGCCGTGTACGGCACCGAGGTCCCCGCGTACACCACCCTCCTGGACGTGACGGGCGAGGTGAACGACGAGGTAGCGCGCCGGAACCCGGACGCGGGACGGCTGGGCGGCCTGGACCGGGTCACCGCCGAGCGGCACGGCGCCATCCGCGTCGGCACGCCACGGGAACTGCGCCAAGCCGCCCAGGTCTTCGCCGCCCTGGGCATGCGCCCGGTGGGCTTCTACGACCTGCGGGACGCCACCACCAGCGCGGTACCGGTCGTCTCCACCGCGTTCCGGCCGGTCGACCCCGACGAACTCGCCCGCAACCCCTTCCGCGTCTTCACCTCCCTGCTCACCACGGCGGACCGCCGGTTCTTCGACGCCGGCCTCCAGGCCCGGCTGGAAGCGTTCCTGGCCCGCCGCACCCTCTTCCCGCCGGAACTGCTCACGCTCGCCGCCCGTGCCGAGCGGGAGCACGGCCTCGCACCGGAGGAAGCGGAACGCTTCCTCGCCCTGGCGGTCGACGCCTTCGCGCTCTCCCCGGAACCGGTCGACCGCGCCTGGTACGCCGAACTCGCCCGGATCTCCGCGGTCGCCGCCGACATCGGCGGGGTGACCCGCACCCACCTCAACCACCTCACGCCGCGCGTCCTGGACATCGACGCGCTGTACCGGCGGATGGCGGACCGGGGCGTCACGATGATCGACGAGATCCAGGGACCGCCGCGCTGGGACGGGCCCGACGTGCTGCTGCGGCAGACCTCGTTCCGCGCCCTGGACGAACCGCGCAGGTTCCGCGAGCCGGACGGCAGCGTGACCACCGGCACGCTGCGGGTCCGTTTCGGCGAGGTCGAGGCGCGCGGCATCGCACTGAGCCGCGCGGGCCGCGCCCGCTACGACGCGCTCTGCGCGGAGACGGACCGGCGGCTCGCCGAGGACGGCCGGGCCACCCGCCAGGACGTGGCCCGCGAGGTGTGGGAGGCCGGCTTCCCGCGCGAGGAACGCCTGCTCGCCGCCGGAGAGCTGGCCTTCTTCACCTTCCACCCGGCGGCGGCGCGCCCGCGCGACGGACGGCGGCCGCCCGCGGACCTGGCCGGGCTGCTGGACGACGGCTGGCTGACCTCCCACCCGATCGTCTACGAGGACTTCCTGCCCCGCTCGGCCGCCGGTATCTTCCGCTCCAACCTCGCCGGCCAGGGCACCCGGGATGCCGCCCGCACCGGCACGCCCTACGACGAGCACCGGCTCTCCGCGATCCTCGAACGCCCCGTGCACGACCCTTTCGAGATCTACGCCGCCCAGCAGGACGCCGCGCTGCGGCACGCGCTGGAGGCCCTGGGCGCGGACGACGCCCGCCGCGCCCTCGCGTCCCGCGCGACCGCTCTGCGCCCCTCCCCGCCGCCCCGTACCGAAGGAGCCGCCCCGTGAGCCCCCGCACCCAGCTCCCCAGCACCGAGGAACTCCGCGACCGGGCCGCGGGACGGCTGCTCCGCTGCGGCGTGGCAGCCGTCCCGGAGGGCGTCGGCATCACCGCCCGTACGCCCGTCACCGGCGGCGTCCTGTACCGGCTGCCCGCCGCCACCGCCGAGGAGGCCGACGCCGCGATCACCGACGCCGAAGCGGCGTTCCGTGAGTGGCGCACCGTCCCGGCGCCCCGGCGCGGCGCGCTGGTCAAGCGCCTCGGCGAACTCCTCACCGCCCATCAGGACGACCTCGCCGACCTGGTCACCATCGAGGTCGGCAAGATCCGTTCCGAGGCGCTGGGCGAGGTCCGCGAGATGATCGACATCTGCGACTTCGCCGTCGGGCTGTCCCGCCGGCTCTACGGGCGCACCATGGCCAGCGAACGGCCGGGCCACCGCCTCGCGGAGACCTGGCACCCGCTCGGCGCGGCCGCGGTGCTCTCCGCGTTCAACTTCCCCGTCGCCGTCTGGTCCTGGAACACCGCCATCGCCCTGGTCTGCGGCGACCCGGTGGTGTGGAAGCCCTCCGAGCGGACCCCGCTCACCGCGCTGGCCTGCGACGCCCTGCTCGCCCGCGCGATCGCCGACACGGGCGAGCGGGACGGGCTGCACCGGCTGCTGCTCGGTGGCCGGGACACGGGCGCCCTCCTCGTCGACGACCCGCGGATCGCCCTGGTCAGTGCCACCGGTTCGGTACCGATGGGCCGCGAGGTGGCACCGCGGGTAGCCGCCCGCTTCGGCCGCTGCCTGCTCGAACTCGGCGGCAACAACGCCGTCGTCGTCACCCCGTCCGCCGACCTGGAACTCGCCGTACGGGGCATCGTGTTCTCCGCCGCCGGAACCGCGGGCCAGCGCTGCACGACCCTGCGCCGCCTGATCGTCCACGAGGACGTCGCGGACCGGCTGACGGAGCGGATCGTGCACGCCTACGAGCAGCTGCCCGTCGGCAACCCCTTCGACGACGCGACCCTCGTCGGGCCGCTGATCGGCCCCGGCTCCCACGCCGCCATGACCAAGGCCCTGGACGCCGCCAGGTCGGACGGCGGCACCGTGCTCACCGGCGGCGACCTGCGGCTCACGGAACAGGTACCGGACGCCGCCTACGCCAGGCCCGCGGTGGTGCGGATGCCCGCGCAGACCGCCGTCGTCCGCGCCGAGACCTTCGCCCCGATCCTGTACGTCCTCACCTACCGCACCTTCGAGGAGGCCGTCGCGCTGCACAACGACGTGCCCCAGGGCCTGTCGTCCGGCATCTTCACCCGCGACCAGCGGGAGGCCGAACGCTTCCTGGCCGCCGACGGCTCCGACTGCGGCATCGCCAACGTCAACATCGGCACCTCGGGCGCGGAGATCGGCGGCGCGTTCGGCGGGGAGAAGGAGACCGGTGGCGGCCGGGAGTCCGGCTCCGACGCCTGGCGCTCGTACATGCGCCGGGTCACCAACACGGTCAACTACTCGGACGCCCTGCCGCTCGCCCAGGGAGTCGACTTCCTGTAGGCGCGGGGAGGCGGCCCGCAGGCCCGCCCGCCCGTGGCGTCAGTTGAGCGTGCGGGCGGGCAGCAGCCGTTCGATCACGACGAACTGCTCGTCGAGCGGTGCGAGGCGCAGCAGCCGGCGCACGATCGGACGCGGCCCCAGCAGCACCAGCCGGCCACTGCGCTCGGCCACCCGCTCACGCAGACGGCAGAGCAGGGCCAGCCCGCTGCAGTCCATGAAGCCGACCTGGCACAGATTGACGACCACGGTCTCCGGGCGGGGCGGCAGGGACTCGTCTATTCCGGGTTGCAGTGCCAGCGCCAGAGCGAGGTCGAGTTCGCCCCGGAACGCGAGCACGAACTGGTCGCCGACCGTATACGTGTACAAGGACCCGTCGACGGTGCGTTCCGCCATGTCGCCCCCTACCGGATGCACGGGCCGCGAAGCGGCTGCTGGCTGATGGGCACCGGGGACCGGGGTGCGGAAAAACCGTAGCCGGACGCGCGAGAGGAGAATCGATCAGGCAAGTACGTATCGCTCGAACGGGTGAAGGCGAGTGATTTTCCTTGACGTGACGTTCGGGCGCACGGACGTCCCGGGCCGGGCCCGTCAGGCGGGGCCCGGCCCGGGACGGTGCGCGATCAGGACTGCGGCGGCTGGTCCTGGCCCTGATCCTTGCCGAACTGGCCTCTGAGCTTGTCCTGGGCCGTGTCGACCTGACCGCTGTACTTGCCCTGGGTCTTGTCGTCCACGAAGTCTCCGGCCTTGTCGATGCCCTTGCCGGTCTGCTCCTCGTGGCCCTTCAGCATCTGCTTGAGCTTGTCCATCACGGACATGAGTCGTCCTCCTCGCCACTGACGCCCCCACCCTTCCAGGGTCACCGCGTCCGGCCGGTTCCGCATCCGGGGTGGCACGGGGCGACGGGCCCGACGGGCTAGGCCGACTTGCCCTGCAGGCTGCGCACGGGGATCAGGCAGTGCGCGGAACTCTTGATCACGGACTCGTCGCCGGCGAAGGCCCGCAGCATGTCCTCGCTGACCGGGCCGCCGGGCCGCGCCTCGGGCCACGGCCGGGTGGCGAACATGCCGTACACCTGCCCGCGGTAGTCGGCCGCCGCCAGCCACTCCGGCGGCACCAGGCACTGCGCGCTGAAGACCGGCATCGTCAGCACCGCCCGGCCGGCCTCGACGATCAGCGTCAGCGGAAGGGAGGGGGTGCGGGACGCGTCCTGGAGCTCGCCGCCGACCAGCAGCCCGGCCTGGCCGAGCATCTTGCCCATGGCCTCCGACCCGGCCTCGGGGCCGTCCTTGCCGTCTCCGAGGGAGTAGGCGAGCAGGAAGGGGACATCGTGACCGTCCTCGGGGTGCGCGCCGCTCCATCCGATCATCATGAGCGTGCCCAGCTGGTTGAGCGGAAGGTTGCCGGTTGAGGCCTGGGATGTGGTCATGGCGGGCACCTTAGTGACCTCCACGACCCGTCGTGCGCGCGTTTCACCCGGTCGGAGGAGCCTCGCCGACATCCAAGCCGAACGGGTACCGGTCACTCACCCGTACCGGCGACCACCCCGGTCCCGTACGGCGGAAAGCGGCGGCAAGCGGCGGCCGCGGAGCCCGCCGGGGAGGGGCGGGGCCGGTGCCCGCCGCCCTCGCTCAGGCGATGGCGCCCTCGGTCCAGGCGCGGGCGAGGATCTCGTCCACGGTCTGCTCCACGGTCTGGTCCGAGGTGTCCAGCCACAGCCCGATCCGCGGGGTGTCCTCGCGCAGCGCCGTGTCGAGGTCGCGCACGCCGAAGGCGGGGCCGTAGGCCGTCTTCGCCCGGCCCGCCTCCCGTGCCTCGACCACCGCCGGGCCAGGGGCCAGGACGATCACCGCCAGCGGGCGGGTCCTGATGTGCTCGGCCATCTCGGTGAGGTGCTCGCCGAGCAGGATGTCCTGGGCGACGACGGTGAACCCCGCCTGCGCGTACTGGTCGGCGCAGACGGCGGTCAGCCGGTGCCGCAGGCGCAACTGGGCGACGGCCGCCTCGTCGGCGTCCGGTGTCATCTCGGCCCGGCCCCGGACGACCATGCGCCGGAACGTGTCGCCGCGCAGATGCACCGACCGCGCCAGCCGCTCCGTGAGCGCCTGCGCCACGGTGGTCTTCCCGGCCGCCTGAATGCCCGTCAGCACCACCACTCCCGGCCCGAGCCACGGCCCCTGCGGCTCGAAGGACGCGCTGCCGGTGAAGTGTGCCGTCATGGGGTCGGCTGCCTTTCCGCAGGTGGGGCCGTACGGGATGCGGGCGTGGCGGTCGCCTGGGGCGCTCCGCCGGGGCATCCTATCGCCGGGGCAGGGCCCGTCCGGCAGCTGACGGCGTGGCGCCTTGGCACCCACCGGGCCGCTGACGGCAGGGGGCCGGGGCGGAACGCGCGGGCGCAGGCGGTGGCCGTGGCGCCCGCCAGCCCCGAGAGCAGCACGACGGTCAGGCTCACGCGGTCGGCGGCGTGCCACGCCAGGTCGCCGCCGCGGTTGACGAGGAACCCGTCGAGGAACAGCCGGCACACCACGGCGGCGGCCAGGGCTTTGCCCGGCCGGGACAGGGCGGCGACCGCGGCAGCCAGGGCGGCGAAGGCGGCGGCCGAGAGCGCCGGATGCGCCCGCCCGCCGCCGAGCATCAGGCCGAGGACGAGCAGCGCGGACGCGACACCGGCGACCGGCAGGGCGAACGTGTCGGCCGGCCGGGCCGTGGGGATGGTCGCAGCCATGGGGGACCGCCTCCTTATGGCGCCTCCCACGGTCATTCTCCGCGGCCCGGCCGGCCCAAACAGCGTGCCGGCCGGGCCCGTCGCTCAGCCGGCCGCCGTCAGCCCGTTGATCATGCGGTCGAGGAGGCGGCCGAACGTGGCGTCGGGCCCCGGGGCGTCGTCCGGTGCCGTCAGGGCCCCGGCGACCAACGGATACGCGTCCGCGACGGCGGCGGACCGCAGGTAGCGGGCCTGCGCTTCGTGGAACTCGCGGGTGCTGTGACCCGCGGCCTCCTCCTGGGCGAGCTCGTGCGTGACGTGGCCGGCCACGAAACCGGAGAGCAGGCTGAAGATCTCCAGACCCGCCTGGCCGCCCAGGCCCGCGGGCGCGAGTGCGGCGAGCGCGTACTCCAATGCGGCGAGGGTGTTCGGGCCGAACGTCTGCCGCGCGGGCAGCGCCGTCGCCAGCCAGGGGTGCCGCCGCATGATCGCGCGCTGCTCGTGGGCGAACCGCCGCAGATCCGCACGCCAGTCGCCGGAGGGCTCCGGCGGCAGCCGGTGGTCGCCGCTCACCTGGTCGATCATCAGCTCCAGCAGCGTCTCCTTGTTGGGGACGTAGCTGTAGAGGGACATCGTGCCGGCCCCGATCCGGGCCGCGACCGCGCGCATCGTGACGGCGGCGAGCCCCTCGGCGTCGGCGAGGGCGACGGCCGCCGTGGTGATCGCGGCGCGGCTGTGGGCCGGCGGCCGCCCGCGCCGCGGGCGTTCGGCGGGCGCCCAGAGCGCCTCCGGATCCACCCCGGCGCTACGGCCTGACGAGCCTGTACGGGTCACGGCAACCTCTCTCTGCTGGTGGCCGCCATCCAATCATCCGCTATTCTCGTACGTCGTACGAGAAATAAGCCGGTCCCGCACCAGGAATCGAGGCACCGTGACGACGGCGACGTACCACCCCGCGGCGAAGAAGCCGCCCCTGCGCACCCGCGCCCTGCGGCGCACCCTGCGCGGCATGCCCCCCGCACGCCACGACATCGCGTACGAGCCCGGTCTCGTGGTGCCCGCCGCCGACGGCAGCCCGCTGCTGACCGACCACTACTTCCCCCTGGCCGACGGTGACTTCCCCACGGTCCTGGTGCGCTCGCCCTACGGCCGGGGCATCCCGTGGGCGCCCATGTACGGAGTGCTCCTCGCCGAACAGGGCTTCCATGTCGTCCTGCAGAGCTGCCGCGGCACCGGCGGCTCCGGCGGCGCGTACGCGCTGTGGCAGCACGAAGCCGCCGACGGCCGGGCCACCGTCGCGTGGCTGCGCGAACAGCCCTGGTTCACCGGCGTCGTGGGGACGGCCGGCCCCAGCGCCCTCGGCTACGCCCAGTGGGCCCTGGCCCTGGACCCGCCGCCCGAACTGCGCGCGATGGTGATCCAGGTCGGCGTGCACGACATGCACGGCTTCTTTCACGCGTCCGGCGCCTTCGCCCTGGAGAGCGCCCTGGTCTCCGCCGTGGGCCGGCTGCACTACGGGCGGGGCACGCCGCACTTCCTGCGGGCCGCGCTACGGCTGCGGCGCCACCTCCGGAAGGCGACGCACACCCTTCCCCTCGGCGAGGCGTACGTGCCCGGCATGGGCGGCCGGGTGCCCTTCCTGGACGCGGCCATGGCCCACCCCGACGCGGCCGACCCGCACTGGCGCGGGGCGGACGCCGGGGCCGCGGCCGAGCGGCTGACCGTGCCGACCAGCCTGGTCACCGGCTGGCACGACGTCTGCCTCGACCAGACGCTGCGGCAGTACGAAAGGCTGCGCGGCGCCGGCTGCGACGCCGCCCTGCTCGTCGGCCCCTGGACGCACAACTCCGCGATGCAGCAGGGCTGGCCCGAGGTCTTCGCCGAAAGCCTCGCCTGGCTGCGGGCCCACCTGTGCGGCGACCCGTCCGGCCTGCGGGAGGAGCGGGTGCGGGTGCACGTCGGCGGTCGCCGGGAGTGGCACGACCTCGCCGAGTGGCCGCCGGCCGCGGCGGACCGCCGCTGGTACCTCGCCGGCGACGGCACGCTGAGCGACCGGGCTCCCGCGGCCGCTCCGCCGCCGGCCTTCCGTTACGACCCGGCCGACCCGACGCCCTCGGTCGGCGGGCCGCTGCTGTCGGGAAAGGCCGGGCCCCGGGACAACGCGTCCCTGGAGGCCAGGGACGACGTGCTGACCTTCACCACCGCGCCGCTCGCCGAGCCGGTCGACGTCCTGGGAGCGGCCGGTGTGGAACTTCGGGTGGGCGCGGACACCGGTCACGCCGACGTCTTCGTCCGGCTCTGCGACGTCGACGCACAGGGCCGCTCGACGAACGTCTGCGACGGACTGCGGCGGCTGCGGCCCGCCGGACCGGGGCCGGCCGCCGTCACGGTGGCGACGAGCTCCACCGCGTACACCTTCGCGGCAGGACACCGCATCCGGCTCCAGGTCAGCGGCGGCGCCCACCCGCGCTTCGCCCGCAACACCGGTACGGGCGAGCCGTTGGCGGCCGCCACCCGGCTCGTCCCCACGGAGGTGACGCTCCACCACCCCTCGGTGCTGGTGCTCCCTCAGACGAAGAACGCGTTCATGCCGTCCACGTCGGAGAGGTAGGTCTCGATGGCCGCGATCCGGCCGTCGCGCACGGTGCACACCGTCGAGAGGTGCTCGTCCAGGACCACGTCGCCGCGCTGGGCGGTGTTGTGCAGCGACAGCGCCATGTTGCGCGGGCTCACCAGGATGTGGAGGAGGGCGAAGTTCAGGCCGTACCCGGCGATCTTCCGGGCGCGCTCGACGACCGCGTCCGCGCCGTGCGCCATGCCGGAGATCGTGTTCGAGCCGGGCAGCTCCCAGGTCGCGTCCTCGTGCAGGAGCGAGCGGATCGCGTCCCAGTCGCCGGTGGCGAGCGCGGCGTGGAACTGCTTGCCGAGGGAGTAGTTGTCCTCGTAGATCGTCATGAGGGAGATGTCTCCTTGGTGTCGGATCGTCAGTTCGTATGTTCTAGAACTGTAGCACTAGAGGTGGCCGGCGGCACGGAGGCGGTACCTGGCCGCGGCCGGGTGTCCGTCCGTCCGCGTACGCTCGGAGCATGGCTGTACTGAGTCACCCCGACCGTGCCGAACTACGCATCGCGGATGTCCTGGAGGCGTTCGCGCACCCGATCCGGCTGCGCATCGTGCACCGGCTCGCGCACGGCGCCGAGCGATCCTGCGGCGAACTCCTGCCCGAGGTGTCGAAGTCCACCGCCAGCCATCACTGGCGCGTGCTGCGGGAGAGCGGCGTGCTCCGTCAACGGCGCGAAGGGCGCCGCCTGCTGATGCGCCTGCGGCGCGAGGACCTGGAGGCCCGCTTCCCCGGGCTGCTGGACGTGGTGCTGACCGCCGCGGGGGACGACCCCGAGGTCGTGGCCGAAGCCGGGGTGGCCGGGGCGCGTTAGGGCAACCCTGTCCGGGTAGTCCGTTCGGCGCGGTTTGTCCGGTGAGGGTGCGTCGCATGAGAACCTGACGGCCGGGTACGCGAGGCCGGAGGTGAGCGCATGTCCGGTGTGGTGAGGCCGACCGCCGCGGCGGCCGTGGAACTGGCCGTCTGGTGGGCCGCGCTGGCCGGGCTGTGGCTGGTACTGGTCAGCAGCCCGGACACGCTGGAGTGCGCCGTCGGCGCGACAGCCGCCCTGCTCGGCGCCATCGCCGCCCGCGCCGCCCGCCGGGCCGCCGCCACCGGCCGGCGGCCGCACGCCGGCCCGGGGGAGAGGCGGTCCCGGTGAACGGCTGGCTGCTCGCCGCCGCGCTCCTGCTCCTCGTCGGCTTCGCGCCCACCGTGTGGGGCGCGGCCGGCGGTCCCGTACGGCGGCGGGTCATGGCGCAGAACCTCGCGACACTGGCCGCTTGCCTGGTCGTGCTGCTGCTCGCCCAGGGGTACGCGCGACCCGCGTACGTGGACCTGGCCCTCGTCCTCGCGGTCCTGGGGCCCGCGGGAACGCTCGTCTACGCCCGGCTGCTCGCCGGCGAACTGGCCGAGCGGCCCGCGCACGACCGTGTCGTACGCACCCTGGAACGCGCCATGACGCCGCTCGCCGCGGTCGCCGTCCCGCTGGTGGTGCTGCCGCTGTGCGTCGCGGCCGGGCCGGGCAGGGCGATGGTGAAACTGCTGGCCATCGGGGCGCTGCTGGTCGGAGGGAACATCGTCTCCACGCGCGCGCTGTCGCGCGAGGGAGGTGGCGCTTCCCGTGGGTGACGCGCTGATCGCGCTGTCCCTGGCGCTGGTCGCGGCGGCCGCGACCGCCGCCGTACTGGCACGCGACCCGGTCCGGCAGTCCACCGTGCTGGCTCTCCTCGGACTCTCCCTCGCCATCCTCTTCGCCGTCCTCCAGGCGCCGGACGTCGCCCTCTCCCAACTCGCCGTCGGCTCCGCGCTCACCCCGCTGATGCTGCTGCTCGCCGTGCGGAAGGTACGGCGCGGGGGCCGAGCGGACGGCAGCCGCGATGCGGACCGGGGGGCCGGGGGCCGCGGTGAGGAGGGGCGGCGGTGAGCAGACGGGCCCGGATGTGGGTACTGGCGATCGGCGTCCTGGGGCTGGCCGCCCTGCTGTCCGCCGCGAGCCTGGGACTGCCGGAGTTCGGCGGCGACCGACACCCGTACGGCGTCCGCGCCGTGCGGGCCGCCCTGGCCCGGCACACCTCCAACGTCGTCGCGGCCGTCAACTTCGACCAGCGGGCCTTCGACACCCTGGGCGAGGAATCGATCCTCTTCTGCGCGGCGCTGGGCACCGTCGTGCTGCTCCGCCAGACGCGCGACGAACACCGCGTACGGCCCGAACCGGCGCGCGTCTCCCCGCCCGTACGCCGGTACGCGCTCGTCGCGCTCCCGGTGACCCTGCTCATCGGCCTGTACGTCGTCGCCCACGGCCAGCTCAGCCCCGGCGGCGGCTTCCAGGGCGGCGTGGTGATCGCCACCGCCCTGCACCTGCTCTACGTCGCCGTGGACTACCGGGCGCTGGAGCGGATCCGACCGGTCGGCCTGTACGCGGTGGCGGACGCGGCGGGGGAGGCCGCCTACCTCCTGCTGGGCGCCGCCGGCCTGCTCGCGGGCACCGCCTACCTGACGAACTTCCTCCCCTACGGCACCTTCAACACCCTCGCCTCCGGCGGCACGGTCCCCCTGCTCAACGCCGCCGTCGGGGTGGAGGTCGCCAGCGGCGTCGTGGTCCTGCTGGCCTCCTTCCTCGACCAGGCGGTCGAGATCACCGACGGCGGCGGGGACGCCCGCGGCCGCGACACCCCGCCCGGGAAGGAGCCGGCATGAGCGTGCTGCCGTATCTCGTCGCCGCCTGGATCTTCCTGATCGGCTGTTACGGACTCGCCACCAGCCGCAACCTCATCCACGCCGTCGGCTGCCTGGCGGTCTGCCAGGCCTCCACGTACGTCCTGCTGCTCGCCATCGGCTACCGGGACGGCGGCACCGCGCCGGTCTTCTCCGACCTGGACCCCGGCACCCGCCCGGTCGTCGACCCCGTCGTCCAGGCGCTGACGCTCACCGACGTGGTCGTGGGCGCGACGGTCACCGCGCTGCTGCTGGCCCTCGTCGTCCAGGTGGGCAAACGGCACGGGACCGTCGACCCGGACGAACTCTCGGAGCTGCGCGGGTGACCGCGACCGGCACCGTCGCCAGCCCGGCGGCCCTGACGCTGACTCCCGCCGCCACCCTTCCCCTCGTCGTGGCCCTACCGCTGCTCGGCGCCGCGTTCCTGGTGGCGGCGGGCCGCCGGATGCCGCGCCGGGCCGCCGAGATCGCGGGCACCGGCTGCGCGGCGGGCACGGCCGCGCTCGCCCTGTCCGTACTGCTGCGCAGCCCGGCGGCGGACAGCCCGGGCGCGCACGCCGTCGAATGGCTGGGCGGCTGGCACCCGCACGACGGCGCGGGCGTCGGCATCGTCTTGGTCGGCGACCGCGCCGGCGCCGGCCTGGCCACCGTCACCTCCCTGCTCGTGGTGGCCGTACTCGCCTACTCCTGGCGGTACTTCGACGAGCCGCCGCACCGCCAGGCGGGCACCTTCCCCGCCCTCGTCCTGGTCTTCCAGGCGGGCATGTGCGGCTTCGCGCTCACCGGCGACCTCTTCAACGCGTTCGTCTTCTTCGAGCTGATGGGTGTCGTCGCGTACGCGCTCACCGGCTACCGCGTCGAGGAGAAGCGCGCCGTGCAGGGCGCGCTCACCTTCGGCGTCGTCAACTCCCTCGGCGGCTACGCGACCCTGCTCGGCGTCGGCCTGCTGTACGGGCGCACCGGCGAACTCGGCTTCGCCCAGATCGGCAGCCGCCTGGACGCCCACCCCGGCGGGCCGGACGCGCTCGTCCTGACCGCCTTCGTCCTCGTGCTGACCGGCCTGCTCGTCAAGGCGGCGGTGGTGCCCTTCCACTTCTGGCTCCCGGACGCGCACGCCGTCGCGCCCACCCCCGTGTGCATGCTGCTGTCCGGCGTCATGGTCGAACTCGGCGTGTACGGCACGGCCCGCGTCTACTGGACCGTCTTCGCGGGCCCCGGCGGCATCCCCACGGCCGACGCGCACCGGACGCTCCTGGTCCTCGGCACGCTCACCGCCCTCGCCGGCGCGCTCATGTGCTGGCAGCAACGCCACCTCAAGCGGCTGCTGGCCTTCTCGACCGTCGCGCACACCGGCCTGTTCCTGATCGGGCTCGCCGCCATGACACCGGAAGGCACCGGTGGCACGGCCCTGTACGTCCTCGGGCACGCGGGCGTGAAGGCCGCGCTCTTCGCGGCCACCGGCATCCTCCTCGACCGCTTCCGCAGCGTCGACGAACTCGAACTGTACGCCCGCGGCCGGGAATACCCCCTGGTCGGCGTGGTCTACGTCACGGGCGGGCTCGCCCTGGCCGGTCTGCCGCCCTTCGGCACCGGACTGGGCAAGGCCGTCACCGAGGAAGCGGTGGGAGGCTGGCCGGCCGCCGTGTTCGTGGTGGTCTCGGCGGTCACCGGGGGAGCGGTGCTGCGCGCCGGAGCCCGGGTCTTCCTGGGACTGGGCGTACGCCCCGACGACGCCGTCCCCGCGGGCGACTGCCCGGACGAGACCAGCGGCAAGGACGAACAGCCCGAAACCGCGGGCCCGCTGAGCCGCATCCCCGACACCATGCTGGTCGTACCGGCCGTCCTGCTGGCGGGCGCGCTGGCCGTCGGCCTCGTACCGGGCCTGCACGCGGCGGCCGGCCGGGCGGCGGACGCCTTCACCGACCGGGCGGGGTACGCGGCCGCCGTCCTCGGCACACCCTCGGCCGCCCCCGTGCCGAAGCCCGGACCGCACTGGTCCGCGGTGGGCGTCGGCCTGGGGCTGCTGTCCGCCGCCCTGGCCTGCGGCCTGGCCTGGTGGGCCGTACGCAGGCCGGGGGGACCGGTCGAACCGGCCCGCTGGGCGGCTCCGCTGCGCCGCCTGCACTCCGGGCACATCGGCGACTACGTGGCCTGGGTGCTGGCGGGAACGGTCCTGGTGGCGGCCCTGCTGCTGCCCGCCCTCCAATGAGCGCCCTCGCTCCCTTCCCCTCACTCCTTCCGGTAGGAGTACGCCTCTGCGGCCGCCGCCGCGACCGCTTCCAGATCCGCGCCGGCCGAGGCGGTGACCACGGCGGCCACCGCGCCCTCGACGAACGGCGCGTCCACCAGCCGCGTACCCTCCGGCAGTTCGTCGCCCTCGGCGAGCAGCGCCTTGACGGTCAGCACGGCGCTGCCCAGGTCCACGAGGACCGCGACACCCGCACCGCGGTCCACCTGCCGCGCCGCCTCCGTGATCAGCTCCGCACTCGTACCGAGGCCGCCGTCCGGGGTCCCGCCCGCGGCCGCCAGCGGCACCTGGGCGCCGCCGCCCGCGAGCCCGGCGGCCAGCCGCGCCACCGACTCGGCCACCGGCCCGCTGTGCGACACCAGCACGATGCCCACGCGCGCCGGTCCGCCGCTCACTTGGCGCCCTCCTGCTCCGCCGTCTCCGCCAGCGCCGCGAACAGCAGCGCCGACGAGGCGGCGCCCGGGTCCTGGTGCCCGACGCTGCGCTCGCCGAGATAGCTCGCCCGGCCCTTGCGGGCCCGCAGCGGCACGGTCGCCAGCGCCCCCTGCTCGGCAGCCTCGGCGGCGGCGCCGAACGACCCGCCCAGGGCCTCGACCGCCGGATCGAGCGCGTCGAGCATCGTCTTGTCGCCGGGCGCCGAACCGCCCAGCTGGGCCACTCCGTCCACCCCGGCCCGCAGCGCCGCGCGCAGGTCGCCGGCCGTGACCCGGGCGGCGTCGCCGAGCGCCTTGCCCGTACGCCGCAGCAGTGTCCCGTACAGTGGTCCCGACGCGCCGCCCACGGTGGAGATCAACTGCCGTCCGGCCGTGGTCAGCACGGCACCCGGCGTCTCCGGCGGCTCCCCTTCGAGCGTCCCGGCGACGGCCGCGAAGCCGCGCCGCAGGTTGCTGCCGTGGTCGGCGTCGCCGATGGCGGAATCCAGCTCGGTGAGCCGGTCCGCCTCCCGCTCGACGGAGGCCGCGACCGCCGTCATCCAGCGGACGAAGAACCCGGCGCCCAGGGACGTTTCCGACACGAACCGCTCCTCTGCTCGTACCTGTGCCTGCCTGTGATCACGGACCCGCGGACGCGTGCCGCTCACCGCCCCCACCGCAGCCCGGCCGTCTGCACCGGCGCGTCCCACAGGCGCAGCAGTTCCTCGTCGGCCTGGCACAGCGTCACCGAGCAGCCGGCCATGTCGAGCGAGGTGACGTAGTTGCCGACCAGCGTACGAGCGACCGGTACCCGCCGCTCGGCGAGCACCCGGTGCACCTCGGCGCCGAAGCCGTACAGCTCCGCCAGCGGGGTCCCGCCCATGCCGTTCACCAGTGCCAGCACCGGCTGCCTGGGGCGCAGGTCCGCCAGCACCGCGTCCACCGCGTAGTCCGCGATCTCGCGGGCGGTCATCATCGGACGCCGCTCCCGCCCCGGCTCACCGTGGATGCCGACCCCCAGCTCCAGTTCGCCGGCGGGCAGGTCGAAGGTCGGGCCGCCCTTGGCGGGCGTCGTACAGGCGCTCAGCGCCACGCCGAAGCTGCGCGAGGAGCCCACGACCCGGCGGGCCAGCCCCGCCACCCGGTCCAGCGGCGCGCCCTCCTCGGCCGCCGCACCCGCGATCTTCTCCACGAAGAGCGTGGCGCCGGTGCCGCGCCGCCCGGCCGTGAAGAGCGAGTCCGTCACCGCCACGTCGTCGTCGACCAGCACGCTGTCGACCCGCACGCCCTCGTCCTCCGCCAGCTCGGCGGCCATCTGGAAGTTCAGCACGTCACCTGTGTAGTTCTTCACCACGAACAGCACGCCCTCGCCGCTGTCCACGGCCGCGGCGGCCCGCACCATCTGGTCCGGAACGGGCGACGTGAAAATCTCCCCGGCGCACGCGGCGTCCAGCATCCCCGGCCCGACGAACCCACCGTGCAACGGCTCGTGCCCGCTCCCGCCCCCGGACACCAGCCCCACCTTCCCGGCCACCGGCGCGTCCCGCCGCACGATCACCCGGTTCTCGACATCCACCACCAACTCGGGATGCGCCACCGCCATACCGCGCAACGCGTCGGTGACGACGGTCTCGGGAACGTTGATGAGCATTTTCATCGGATCTCCTCAGGGACTGGAAGGGCGTGAGGAAAGGCGGAGGAAAGGCGCGAGGAAAGCGAGTGGGCGGATTACTCAGCGTGACGGCCTCAGCATATGCAGATCCGCTGGGGCGGCCGCAAGCGTCGGAGAGCCCGTGTGGTTCGTGACGCACGCCACAGCGGAAAGTGGTGGATGCCGAGTGTAAGGGGAGCCGGGTGGGACAGAAGAGCGGCAGTGCTTCGGAACGGTAGGCACCCTTCCCTTTTCTGGTCGAGGGGTCCGTCTGCCGTTTTCCGGCCGTGGCCCCTCGCCTGCCCGCGGACACCTCCGCGGATCGTCTAAGGAGAGCCGGCGATGGCCACCCCCGCTACCGCGCGCGACCATGGGCGCGGTGCCCGCGATGTCGACACCAGCGACGAGTTCCGGCTGCTGGCCACGTTGGAGGACGGGCCGGTCAAGGAGCAGATACGCCAACGGATCATCACCGCGTGGCTGCCGATGGCGCACCGGCTGGCGTACCGGCTGCGAGAGCGCGGCGAACACCTCGACGACCTGAAGCAGGTCGCCGCCCTGGGTCTGGTCAAGGCCGTCGACCGCTTCGACCCCGACCGCGCCGAGGCGTTCGAGCAGTTCGCCGTCCCCACCATCACCGGTGAACTCAAGCGGCACTTCCGCGACCACACCTGGCATGTGCACGTGCCGCGCCGCATCCAGGACCTGCGCAACAAGGTCCGTACCGCGGTCCAGGAACTGAGCGCCACCTCGGACGGGCGTACCCCCACCGCGGCGCAGCTCGCCGCCCACACCGGGTTGACCGAGCAGGACGCCGCCCTCGGGCTGAAGGCACTGGGGTCCTACCGTTCGCTGTCGCTGGAAGCGGCTCTCGACCACGGTGGCGGCGGCGGTGACGGCCACGCTCTCGTGGACGTCCTGGGCGGGCTCGAAGACGCCTTCGGGCTCGTCGAGGACCGTGAGGCGGCCAGGCCGTTCCTGGCCAGGCTGCCCGAGCGCGACCGCCGCATCCTGTATCTGCGGTTCTTCGAGGACATGACGCAGAGCGCGATCGCCGCCCGGTTGGGCATCACCCAGATGCACGTCTCCCGCCTGATCAGCCGGGCGCTGGCCCGGGTGCGCGCCGAGGTGGTGAAGGGGGCGGCGGAGGAATACCGCAAGGCTGCCTGAGCCGTCTGTGGTGCGGGTGGCTCAGTGCGGCGGGGGAGCGCTGGGGTGGGGTCGTCCCGGCGGGGTACCGAGTGAAAGCGGTCGGTCCGCTGCCAGGTGCGGGCCGGATGAGGAACGGAGCGTGCATGACCGGTCGGACGGGGGAGCAGGTTCCCCGGGAGGAGAGGGTGCGGAGGAAGTCCCGGGAGCCGTCGGCGCGACGGCGGGAGTCGCCCGCGGCTCAGGGCCGGGTGGCCCGGGTGCGGCAGTGGTGGAGCCGGGCCTGGGGGACGGCGGGGCACGAACGCCACACGCTGCTGCTGATCGGCAAGAGCACGCTGGCCGCCACGGCTGCCTGGGTGTGCTCGTACAACCTGCTCAACGCGCAGTCGCCGGCGTTCGCGCCGTTCTCGGCGGTGCTGATCATGCAGGTGACGGTGTACCAGTCGCTGTTGCAGTCGCTGCGCTACGTGGGCGCCGTGGCGACCGGGGTGGCCGTACAGGCGGCTCTCGGCGCGCTGGCCGGCCCCGACGTGCTGACCTTCGCGCTCGTGGCGGTGGTGGCCCTGGTCATCGGGCGGTGGCCGGCCCTGGGCTCGCAGGGCTCCCAGGTGGCGACGGCGGCGTTCTTCGCCTTCTCCACCTATGTGACGGCCCCGCCGGGCATCGGCAAGATCACCCACCTCGGGCAGATCGTCCTGCTGGTCCTCATCGGCTGCGGCATCGGCGTCCTCGTCAACGTGTTCGTGGTGCCGCCACTGCGCTACCGCAGCGCCGAGCACTCCATCCACACCCTCGCCCGCGCACTGTGCGACCTGGTCAGCGACATGTACCCGGCCATGCGGCAGGGCGAGCTGGACGAGGAGCGCATCAGCCACTGGCGCAGCCGGGCCGAGCAGACCGGAGAGCTGATCACCCAGGCCGAGAACGGGTTGCGGACGGCGCGCGAGAGCCTCTACTACAACCCCCGCAGCCGACTGGGCCGCCACCGCGGCCGTACGGGATTCGAAGGGTACGGCGCGGTGCTCAAGGCACTGGAGCGGACGCTGTACCAGATGGCCTCCCTCACCCGCAGCCTCGACCAGTGGCGCGAGGGCGGCGACGAACGGGACCGGCGCTTCCTGCGCGGCTACGCCGGCTTCCTGGAATCCGTCTCCGACCTCACCCGGACCCTCGGCGAAGTGGACGAGGACTCCCTGCACGAGCAGGCCCGCCGGCTCTCCGGGCTCGCCGAAGAGGCGCAGGAGCGCTGCCGCCAGGTGACCGAACAGGCCGAGCAGGACGGCCTGCCGCTGACCGATCCGGCCCGCCCGTACGGCGTACTCGTCGTGGAGGCCACCCGGCTGACGGACGAGTTCCGGTACACCTGCGACGTGCTCCGGCGCTATGTCGACGGGCGGTGACACCGGCGGGCCGGGACGGGCCGGGCTGGAGGTTGCGCGCGGTTCCCAGCGCGAGCCCTGACCCGCCCCGGCTACGGCACCGACTACCCGATTCGGTGATTCCGATTCGGGAATCGGGTACGGACGGTTCCGGAACACGGCTGCGGGCCCGCCCGGATCACGGAGATCCGGGCGGGCCCGCAGTACGTGCGGGGCGCGCTACCTCACCACCGGTACCAGCGCCCACGGCGGCCGCCCGCTCCGGCGGAACGCATGACGAAGCCGAGAAGCCAGATCACGAGTACGACGACGGCCACCCACCACAGGGCTTTGAGGGCGAATCCGGCGCCGAACAGGATAAGCGCGAGAAGCAGAACGAGTAGCAGGGGAACCATAGTTATCAACCTCCGGAACGTCGTGTGCCCCGCCCTTTCGCTTTCACACACCCACGTTTTTCCGTCGTTCCCGCATCGTGCCTCCGGCGGTTTGTTTGCGCGACCGGGAGCCGGGCACTCGCGATGTCGTCCAACGACTGCCGAAGGGGAGGGATCCATGAGCGCGAGCGAAAAGGCCAAGGCCAAGGCCGAGCAGGTCAAGGGCGCGATCAAGAAGGAAACCGGCCGCGCGGCCGACAACGATCAGGCGGCCGCCGAAGGCCAGGGCGACAAGACGAAGGGCAGCCTCCGAGAGGCCAAGGAAAAGGCCAAGGACGCTTTCAAGAAGTGAATCACGGCGAGCGTGACGCGCACATGGGGCCACAATCTTCCGGGTTGTGGCCCCATGTGTGTCGGCATCGTTTCTTCCCCGGAATCCGGGCAGTCCGTTCCGGTTGCCCCGGGCTCTCGGAGGTGCGGTTGAACCGGTGGCGGGGAGCCGGCCGTACTACCGGCCGTCGTGTGCTCCGCTCGGCGGAGTGAGCGGCCCCGGGCCCCCGGCCCGGGGCGCGGGTCGCGCGGGCCGACACGATACTGGGGCACACCTGCTCAATTCACTGTCTCGGGTCGCCCGGAGGAGTCGCCGCAGGGACGACAGCGCGGGCCCGCTCGGCGAGTCGAAGGGGCGAAGCGATGGACGCACCGGTGCCGGACTTCACCGAGCGGCCGGAGGACCCGTTTGCGCTGCACCGCGCCGCCTCGGCGATGCTCGACGACCAGGGCGGGGTCGTGGGCTGGAGCGAGCGCGCCGAGATCCTGCTCGGGCACCCGCCACAGGAGGTGTTCGGGCGGCGGGCGGACGCGTTCCTGGTCCCCCGGGACGGCCGGGGCGCCGTGGCGGACGCCGTCGCGGCGGCCCGGCGGGACGCGGGCTGGTCCGGCATCCTGCCGTTGCTGCACCGCGACGGGCGGCGGATCGAGCTGGGCCTCAGGGTCCGTGCCGTCACGCGCGGTGACGCCGCGCGCGAGTGGTTCGTCGCCGCCGCGCCCGCGGCGGAGGTGGTCCAGTGGGAGATCGACCGCTCCGTCCTGGACGGCCTGTTCCGGCGTTCCCCCATCGGGCTGGCCGTGCACGCGCCCGACCTGAGCATCCTGCGCATCAACCGGGCGATCGCGGGCATCAGCCGGCGCCCCGCCGCGGCGCACCGGGGCCTGCGCATGGAGGACTTCCTGATCGGCCCCGACGTGGCGACCATCGAGGAGCGGCTGCGCCGGGTACTCCGGACGGGCGAGCCGCTGATCTTCACCGAGCAGCCGTGCCGGCTCCGCCTCGACCCGGGGCACGAGCGGGTGGTGTCCGTGTCCGCGTTCCGGATGCAGGACCGCTCCGGCGCGGTGCTCGGCGTCACCCAACTGGTCGAAGACGTCACCGACCGGCACCGGGCCCAGCGCCGGCTCGCCGTCCTCAACCGGGCGAGCGCCCGTATCGGTACCACCCTGGACGTGGACCAGACCGCCGGGGAACTCGCCGAGGTCGCGGTCCCCGACCTCGCCGACGCGGTCTCCGTGGACCTGCTGGAGCCGGTCGTCCACGGCCAGGACCCCACCCGGGGCACGCCCGTGGCGGTGTGCCGCGCGGCCGTCAGGTCCGTCGTGGCCGAGGCGCTGGAGGTGATGTACCCCGTCGGCGAGGAGTTCCGGTTCGAGCCGGGTACGCCGCAGGCCCGGTGCCTCGCCGAGCGGGAGCCGGTCCTGGAACCGGACCTGACGGGCAGCACCGGCTGGCACGTCCAGGACCCGGAGCGGTCCAAGGCCGCCCTCCGCCTGGGCGCGCACTCGCTGATCGTCGTGCCGCTGGCGGCCCGCGGCCAGGTGCTGGGCCTGGTCAGCCTGTGGCGGGCGGAACGGTCCGAGCCGTTCGAGGAGGACGACCTCGTACTGGCCCAGGACTTCGCCGCCCGCGCCGCCGTCTGCATCGACAACGCCCGCCGCTACACCCAGGAGCACCACGGGGCGCTGACCCTTCAGGAGAGCCTGCTGCCGCGGGAGCTGCCCCGGCAGCTGGCCGTCGAGGCCGCCCACCGCTACCTGCCCGCCGATCCCGCGGCGGGCGTCGGCGGCGACTGGTTCGACGTCATCCCGGTCTCCAGCGCCCGCGTGGCCCTCGTCGTCGGCGATGTCGTCGGCCACGGGCTGCACGCCGCGGCCACCATGGGGCGGCTGCGCACCGCGGTGCACACACTGGCCGCCCTCGATCTCGCGCCCGACGAGGTCCTCTCCCACCTGGACGACCTCGTCAACCGCCTGGCAGAGGAGCAGGAGTCGGCCGCCGGCGGCCCGCAGAGCCCGCAGATCATCGGCGCCACCTGCCTGTACGCGGTCTACGACCCGGTCTCCCGGCGGTGCACCCTGGCCCGCGCGGGCCACCTGCCGCCCGCCGTGGTGGGCCCGGACGGCGGGATGAGCCTGCCCGACCTGCCCGCCGGGCCGCCGCTCGGGCTGGGCGGCCTGCCGTTCGAGACCGCCGAACTCGAACTCGCCGAAGGCAGCCTGCTGGCGCTGTACACCGACGGGTTGCTGGAGGCCCACAGCCGGGACCTCGACGAGGGGCTGGCGCTGCTGCGCGAAGCGCTGGAACAGCCCCGACGCCCTCTGGAGGAGCTGTGCGAAGCAGCGGTGGACGCCCTGCTGCCCGTCCACCCGCGTGACGACGTCGCGCTGCTCCTCGCCCGTACGCGCGCACTGCCCTCGGAGAGCGTCGCCTCGTGGGAACTGCCCGCGGAACCGGCCGCCGCGGCACAGGCGCGGGAGGTCACGGCGGCCACGCTCACCGAATGGGGCCTGGAGGAGCTGGCGTTCACCGCCGAACTGGTCGTGAGCGAACTGGTCACCAACGCCTACCGGTACGGCGGTACGCCGATCACGCTGCGGCTCATCCGTGACCGTTCGCTGATCTGCGAGGTCTCCGACCCCAGCAGCACCGCCCCGCACCTCAGGCGCGCGCACAGCACGGACGAGGGCGGACGCGGCCTGCTCCTGGTCGCCCAGCTCACGGAGCGCTGGGGCGCCCGCCACACCCGCGACGGCAAGACCGTCTGGACGGAACTCCTCCTGCCCGTCGCCGCACCGGGCTGAGCAGCGCCCGGGGCGCGGGTGCCGGCGGCACGCTCCGGGCCGCGTTGTCAGACCCCCGTGCCACGATGACGGACATGAGCACTTCCGAACGCACCATGCCTCCCCTGGACGCCGACGAGCGGGCCTCGCTGGAGAGCTGGCTCGACTTCTACCGCACCACCCTCGCCCAAAAATGCGACGGGCTGACCGAGCAGCAGCTCCGCGAGGCGTCGGTGGCGCCCTCGCCGATCACCCTGCTCGGCCTCGTCCAGCACATGGCGGAGGTCGAACGGAACTGGTTCCGCCGGGTCCTGGCCCAGGAGGACGCCCCGCCGATCTTCACCGCCGGCCCGGACGCCGGCCGCGGGGCCGCCGACGGCGGGTTCGAGCTCGCGGCGGAGGCCACCTACGAGAAGGCGCGGCTCATATGGCAGGCCGAGACGGAGCGCGCCCGGGAGAACTGCGCCGCCCGCGCGCTCGGCGACACCAGCCCGTTCATGGGCGGGCAGGTGACCCTGCGCTGGATCTACACCCACATGATCGCCGAATACGCCCGCCACTGCGGCCACGCCGACCTCGTCCGCGAGCGCATCGACGGCAGCACGGGCGTCTGACCACCGGCACGAGAGGAGGGAGGGGCGGGGCCCGGCACGGCGGGTTTACGTATTCCGCGTGCCGGGCGGGCTGAGGAGACTGGCGCCACCGACCGCACCGCGGGACACATCCGAGCGGAGGGCACCGTGGCAGACGACTCGACGGCCCAGGACCGGCAACTCCTGCACGCCTACTCGCGCGAGACCCGCGATCCGTACGTCCAGCGGCTGCTGGGCGAGCTGCTCGGGCACGTCAACCGCGCGGACTTCGCACGGACGGCGGGCGCGGGCGGTGGCAACACCCGCGACCTCGGCCAGGGGCGGTACGCCGTCTCCTACGCCCATACGTCGGCCATGTCCCGCAGCGACCACCTCGCCGTGCTGGTCCACGAGCTCACACACGTCGCGGTCAACCAGGCGTACGACTCCCAGATGCTCAACATCCGGGTGCCCGCGCTCGCGCCGGCGGAGGCCGACCGGGTGCGCGACGAGACACCGGGGCGCGAGGAGGACTTCCAGAACGCCCGCCTGGGGCGGCTGGACGCCCGGCGCCGCGACGCCTTCGTGGACCTGGTCGTCGGCAACGTCCGGCGGCTGCTGGAGGAACTGCCCGGGTCCGGGCTGCCGGCCGACCGGCAGCGGGTGATACGGACCAAGCTCACCGACCACCTGCGCGCCCGCCCGTACCACGAGTACGACGGGGTCCTCTCGCACGTGCTGACGTGGTGCGACCTGGACGGGGCCGACCGCCGCTCGCCCTTCTACCGGAGCCTGACCGCGATGGTGGCGCAGGCGGCCGACTGGCGCGCCGCCGGCGACGTCGCCGTGCCGGGGCGCCGCCGGCGCCGCGGGCTCCTGCGCCGGGTGGGCGGTGTGCTGGGCGGAATGTTCCGCGTCTTCCGCAGGTAGCCCCGCGCGGGGCTCCGCACACGGTAAAGCCTTGTCCACGGTGTCGTAAGCCGGGTGCCATCCGGCGGGGTGTCCCGCTGCCCGCGCGTTCCGTGAAGCCGCAGTTCAGAGGCGCGCCAATGGTTCATGTCGCGCTCTGGAGCGCCGGGTTGGGCGGTTTCGGCGCGGTGGCGGCGAGGTTGACGGAGCGTCCTCGTGAGGAACACCCTCGTTACATAGGTGCTCGATACAACTGACCTGTGGGGGCGTCGGACCGCCGGGCTCCGCCATGCCCGCGTACGGTTCCCCGGCGCACGGCGGGCCGCCTCCCCGGGCCGGAACAGGAGGACTTGGCATGTGTGGCATCACCGGCTGGATTTCCTTCGACCGTGACCTGCGCTCCGAGCGGGAGACCGTGGACGCGATGACCGAGACGATGTCCTGCCGCGGGCCCGACGACCGCGGTACGTGGGTGCAGGGGCCCGCGGCCCTCGGCCACCGCCGTCTCGCGATCATCGACCTCCCGGGCGGCCGGCAGCCGATGACCGCCGAGAAGGCGGACGGCAGCCCGGTCGCCGTCGTGTACTCCGGCGAGACGTACAACTTCGGCGAGCTGCGCGAGGAACTGGCCGCCAGGGGGCACCGGTTCACCACCGACTCCGACACCGAGGTCGTGCTGCGCGGCTACCTGGAGTGGGGCGAGGCGGTCGCCGAACGGCTCAACGGCATGTACGCGTTCGCCGTCTGGGACGAGCAGCTCCAGCGGCTGGTCATGATCCGCGACCGGATGGGCATCAAGCCGTTCTACTACTACGAGACGCCCGACGGCGTGCTGTTCGGCTCCGAGCCCAAGGCGATCCTCGCCAACCCGCTCGCCGGGCGCACCGTCGGCCTCGACGGCATCCGCGAACTCTTCGCCCTCGTCAAAACGCCCGGCCACGCCGTATGGGAGGGCATGTACGAGGTCGAGCCGGGCACGGTGGTCACCGTCGACCGCGGCGGCCTGCGCCGGCACGTCTACTGGTCGTTGCAGACCCGCGCCCACCAGGACGACCGGGACACCTCCGTCGCCCACGTCCGCGCCCTGCTCGACGACATCGTCCGCCGCCAGCTCGTGTCCGACGTACCGCGCTGCACCCTGCTCTCCGGCGGCCTCGACTCCTCCGCGATGACCGCGCTGGCCGCCCGCCAGTTGGGCGAGGCGGGCGAGACCGTACGCAGCTTCGCCGTCGACTTCGTCGGCCAGACCGAGCACTTCGTCGCCGACGACCTGCGCGGCACCCCCGACACGCCGTACGTCCACGACGTGGCCCGCCTCTCCGGTACCGAGCACCAGGACATCGTGCTGGACTCCGACGCCCTGGCCGACCCCGAGGTGCGCGCGAAGGTCATACGGGCGCGGGACATCCCGATGGGCCTCGGCGACATGGACGCCTCGCTCTACCTCCTGTTCAAGGCGATACGGCAGCAGTCGACCGTCGCCCTGTCCGGCGAGTCGGCCGACGAGGTCTTCGGCGGCTACAAGCAGTTCTTCGACGAGGAGGCCCGCCGGGCCGACACCTTCCCCTGGCTGGTGCGCTGGGCCGAGCACTTCGGCGACGACGGCAGCATCCTCGACCCCGGCCTCGCCGACACCCTCGACCTGCGCTCCTACGTCCGGGACGGCTACCGGGCCGCGGTCAAGGACGTACAGCGGCTGGAGGGGGAGAGCGACTTCGAGTTCCGGATGCGCAAGGTCTGCTACCTGCACCTGACCCGGTTCGTGCGCATCCTGCTCGACCGCAAGGACCGGGCGAGCATGGCCGTCGGCCTGGAGGTGCGGGTGCCGTTCTGCGACCACCGGCTGGTCGAGTACGTCTACAACACGCCGTGGGCGCTGAAGTCCTTCGACGGGCGCGAGAAGAGCCTGCTGCGCGAGGCCACCGCCGACGTCCTGCCGAAGTCCGTGTACGACCGGGTCAAGAGCCCGTACCCGTCGACACAGGACCCCAAGTACGCGGTCGCGCTCCAGCAGCACGCCAAGGACCTGCTCGCGCGCTCCTCGCACCAGGTCTTCGACATCGTCGACCGCAACTGGCTCAAGCGGGCGGCCGACCACGACGCGCCGCAGATCACCCAGGCGTCCCGGCGCGGCCTCGAAAGGACGCTGGACCTGGCCCTGTGGTTGGACATGTACCGCCCCCGCCTTACGCTTTCCTGACCCGGACCGGGCGGCACGATGGGCGAGCGATGACGATCGGCGACGACGCGGCACTGCAACTGGTGATCTCCTTGAACCGGCTCACCCGCAGCCTGCGCAGGGCTGCCTCGGCGGGCGGCGTCCAGCCGACGCAGCTCGCCGTCCTGGCCCTGCTGAGCCGGCAGCAGGGCCCGTCCCGGATCGGTGAGATCGCGGCCTGGGTGCCCTGCTCGCAGCCGACCGCCACCGCCGCCGTACTGGGGCTGGAGTCGGCGGGCCTGATCCGCCGCGAGCCCGACCCCACGGACGGGCGGGCCAGCCGGGTCCTGGCCACCGAGCGTGGCAGGTCCGCGTTCGCCGACCTCGCGCGCGGCGAGGCCGAGGTGCTCTCCAAGCGCCTCGCCTCGCTACGCCCCGACGAGGTCCGCCTGCTCGCCGAGGCGGCGCCGCTGCTGCGCCGCCTCGCGGAGGCGGCGGACTGAGGGACGGGGCGCACCGCCCACCCTCCCGGGCGCGCCCGCCACGCGCGCCCCTCCCGGACCGCGGCGCATGGACGCAAACCAGCCGGGTACACGAGTCTCCTGACCGCCTCTCAAGGACCGTTGCCCGATGCCCGTTTCCACGGCACGTCCCCACGCTCTCGTCGCCGGTGCCGGTATCGCGGGGCTGGCAGCGGCCCTGGCCCTGCGCGCAGCCGGCTGGGACGCGACGGTCGTCGAGCGGGCCCCGGCCCGCCGCACAGGCGATCACCTGGTCTTCCTCCGCGGCAACGGCTATCGCGCGGCCCGCCGTCTCGGACTCGCCGACCACCTCGGCGACCGGCTGGGCCCGGACAGCCGGTGGTTCGAGATCGACGCACGCGGGCGCACCCTGCCCGGCCTGAGCCTCCCGGCCGGCGCACGCCGTCCCCTGGCGCTGCTGCGCAGCGACATCGAGACCGCGCTCCACCACTGCCTGCCCGGCGACGTGGGCATACGGTACGGCCGCTCGCCGGTGGCCGTCACCCAGACCCCGCACCACGTGCTGACCACCCTCGACGACGCCACCGAGATCCGCTCCGACCTGCTCATCGGCGCGGACGGCAGCCACTCGGCCGTACGCCGCCTGGCCTTCGGGCCCGACGGGCACTTCCGTCACGACTTCGGGCACGTCGCCGCCGCGTGCCTGCTCGGCACACCCCTGGCGGGCCTGGCCGCGGGCGACACCGCCGTCATGCCGGACGCGGGGCGCGCCGCGTGGGTGGCCGCCTTCCGCGGCTGCGGGCCCGTGGCGTACTTCCTGTACCGCGGCGACGACCCCGCGGCAGAACCGCGCGAGCCGGCGGGTGCCGCCCTGCGCCGGGTCTTCGGCGACCACCCGGGCCCCCTGATGCCCGGACTCCTCGACGCGGCCGACCGCGCCGGCACCGTCCGCTTCGACCGGGTCGGCCAGATCCGCATGCCCCGGTGGACGAACCGCCGCGTCGTCCTGATGGGCGACGCGGCGTGGAGCCTGAGCCTGTACTCCGCGTACGGCGCCTGCCTCGCCGTCGAGGCCGCGGCGGGCCTCGCGGACGCGATACGGACCGGCCGCCCCCTCGACCGGGCCGTCGCCCAGTGGGAACGGCGGACGCGCCCCACGGCCGGCTACCACGCCGACCAGGCCTGCCGCATGCGGCACCTCTTCCTCCCCGCCAGCCCCGCGGCGGCCCGCGCCCGCCGCGCGGCGATCTGCCTGTCCCGCAGCCCCCTCACCCGCCCGCTGTCCCTGCGGCTCCTGCCGCAGCCGCTGTAGCGCACCGCCCGCCGGCGGCCCGCGCCCTTCCTTATCAATGGAACACGTTCTAGTGTGCCCTGGACCCGTTACCCGACGGCCCGTCAGAAAAGCTGCCGGCCGCGCCACCGGCGCGTCGGGGAGCGCACGCGCCACGCGCGAGCCGGGCCGGTCAGACCAGGAGGGGCCGTGCACCTCGAATACACCCCCGAACAGCAGCGGCTGCGGTCCGAACTGCGGGAGTACTTCGCCGCCTTGGTGCCGGACGACTCGTACACCCGCTTCGAGGAGCCCGCCGGGCCGTCCGGTGACGGGCCCACCGCGCAGAAGCGGTTCTACCGTGCGACCATCCGGCGGCTCGGCGCGGACGGCTGGCTGGGGGTCGGCTGGCCCGAGGAGTACGGCGGACGGGGCATGTCGCCGATGGAGCAGTTCGTCTTCTTCGACGAGGCGGCGCAGGCGGGTGTCCCGCTGCCGCTGATGGCACTGAACACCGTCGGCCCGACGATCATGCGATACGGCACCGGCGAACAGAAGGAGTACTTCCTGCCCAAGATCCTCTCCGGGGAGATCGACTTCGCGATCGGGTACAGCGAACCGGAAGCCGGCACGGATCTCGCGTCGCTGAAGACCCGGGCCGTACGCGACGGCGACGCCTACCTCGTCAACGGGCAGAAGATCTGGACCACCAACGGCGACACGGCCGACTGGGTGTGGCTCGCCGTACGCACCGCCCCCGTGGAGGACGGCGTGCCACCCCACAAGGGCATCAGCCTCCTCCTGGTGCCGACCTCCGACCCCGGCTACTCCTGCACCCGCATCAACACCCTCGCCTCGCACGACACCACCGCCAGCCACTACGACAACATCCGCGTCTCCCTCACCCGCCGCGTCGGCGAGGAGAACCAGGGCTGGCGGATCATCACCAACCAGCTCAACCACGAACGCGTCACCCTCGCGGCGCACGGCACCATGGCCGTCCGCGCCCTGCGCGACGTCCAGCGCTGGGCCGCCGGCACCAAGCTGGCCGACGGCCGGCGCGTCGCCGACCTCGGCTGGGTACGCGGCCGGCTGGCCCGTACGCACGCCAGGCTGGACGCGATGAAGCTGCTGAACTGGCAGATGGTGGACGCCCTCCAGCGCGGCACGCTCACCCCGCAGGACGCCTCCGCGGCCAAGGTCTACGGCTCGGAGGCGCGCCGCGACGCGTACGCCTGGCTGATGGAGATCGTCGCGGCCGCCGGCCCCCTGAAGGACGGCTCGGCAGGCGCGGTCCTGAACGGCGAACTGGAACGCGGCTACCGCTCCGCGGTCATCTTCACCTTCGGCGGCGGCAACAACGAGATCCAGCGCGAGATCATCTCCTGGATCGGCCTGGGGATGCCACGGGTGCGGCGGTAGGCCGCCTCCCGGCCCGCCCCCGCGGTGCCCCCTCAGCGCCCTACAAGGCGCGCCGTCGCGCCGCCATACTGGGCGGGCGGAGCACTCAGGGGAACCGCGGGACGGGGGCGCGGGCGGGCGATGGCGGAGAGCAGGCTCGTACAGGGGCGCTACCGGATGCTCGACCTGATCGGGCGGGGCGGCATGGGGGAGGTGTGGCGGGCGCGCGACGAGTCCCTCGGGCGGCAGGTCGCCGTCAAGTGCCTCAAGCCGCTCGGGCCGCAGCACGACCCGTCCTTCACGCGGGTGCTGCGCGAGCGCTTCCGGCGCGAGGCGCGGGTGGCCGCGGCGCTCCAGCACCGCGGCATCACGGTGGTCCACGACTTCGGCGAGGACGACGGGATCCTCTTCCTGGTGATGGAGCTGCTGGACGGCCGCAACCTCAGCCAGCTGCTGGAGGACAACCGGCACGGGCCGCTGCCCGTACCGGACTTCGCGGACATCGCCGAGCAGGTCGCGGCGGCCCTCGCGTACACCCACGAGCAGTCCGTCGTGCACCGTGACCTCAAGCCGGCGAACATCGTGCGGCTCGCCGACGGCACGGTCAAGATCTGCGACTTCGGCATCGCCAGGCTGGGCCACGACATCGGCTTCACCGCCCGGCTGACGGGCACCGGCATAGCGATGGGCACGCCGCACTACATGTCGCCCGAACAGATCGGCGCCGGCGAGGTCGACCACCGCAGCGACCTGTATTCGCTCGGGTGCGTCCTGTACGAACTGGCGACGGGGGTACCGCCGTTCGACCTCGATGACGCCTGGGCGGTGCTCGTCGGCCATCGCGACACCGCGCCGGAGCCGCCGCGCGGCCACCGGCCCGACCTGCCGGGAGCGTACGAGCAGATCGTGCTGGACCTGCTGGCCAAGGCCCCGGAGGACCGTCCGCGGGACGCCGCCGAGCTGGTGAAACGCCTGGTGTCGGCCCGCCGGGCCCAGGAGGGGGCCACACAGCCCTACGGGCCCGCGCCCCCGGCAGACCGGAACGGCGCGGCGGCCACGCGCCCAGCGCACCGGATGCCGGCCTGGACGCAGGGGATGACCAGCGGATTCCCGGCCGCCGGGCCCCGCGCGCCGCGGAGCGGCGGCAGCGACCCGGCCGCCTGGCTCACCGGCGCGTGGACGAGCGGCCCGCCACCGCTGAGCCGCGACACCACGGAACCCGTCCTCCCCGGGCGCCCCGCGCCCTCGCCGGAACACCTCGCCGCGCTGGCCGCCCGGCACGACGCCGGGCTCAGCCTGGGGCGGCTCGGCCGCTGGGCGGAGGCGGGGGAGGTGCACCGCGCGGTCGCCGCCGAACGCGAGCACGCGCTGGGCCCCGACCACCCCGACACCCTCGCCAGCCGCTTCGAAGTGGCCTTCACCCTCGCCCGGTCCGGGCGGGCCGCCGACGCGCTGCGCGAGTACGAGGCGGTGGCCGCCGGGCGGGTACGGGCGCTGGGCGCCGACCACGTGGACACCCTCGCGGCCCGCCAGGAGACGGCCTACGCCCTGGGCAGGCTCGGCCGGCACTTCGAGGCGCACCAGGTGTACGTGGCCGTCCTGGCGGCCCGGGAGCGCACCATGGGGCCCGAGCACCCCGACGCGCTGCGCTGCCGGCACAACCTCGCCTTCAACCTCAGCCGCCTCGGCCGCCTGGAGGACGCGTACCGGATGGCACGCGACGTGGCGTCGGCGCGCGCCCGGGTGCTCGGCCCGCAGCACCCGGACACCCTCGTCACCCGGTACGAGGTCGCCTACCTGCTGGGCCAGTTGGGCAAGTGGGCGGAGGCGTTGCAGACCTACCGGCAGGTGGCCGCCGACCGGGCCCAGGCGCTCGGGCCCGGCCACCCCGACACCCTCGCGGCCCGCTACGAGGTGGGCATCAGCCTGGGCCGGCTCGGGCGCAGCGCCGAAGCGCTGGAACTGTACCGGGACCTCGCCGGCGCCCGTACGGCCGCGCAGGGCCCCGCCGATCCGGAGACGCTGCGCGCCCGGCACGGCCTCGGCGTCAACCTCGGCCGCCTCGGCCGCTGGGAAGAGGCGCTGGCCGAGGCCCGTTCGGTGGCCGCGCTCCGCGAACAGGTGCTGGGCGCCGGGCACCCCGACACGCTCGTCAGCCGCCGGGAGATCGCGGTCGCGCTGGGCTGGCTGGGCCGCTGGCCCGACGCGCTGGCCGTCTACCGGCAGGTCGCCGCGGCCCGCGAACGGGTGCTGGGCGCCGACCACCACGACGCCCTCGCCAGCCGCAGCGACGAGGCCCAGTGCCTGGAACAGCTCGGGCGCTCCGCCGAGGCGGTGGCGCTGTACCGGCGGGTCGCCGCCCTGCGGCAGCGGCGCGCGGGGCCCGGCCGCTGAGGCCGGCGCCCGTCACCGCAGCGGATGCACCCGGTACAGCACCGTCCCGTGGGCCGGCACGCGTGCCGAGATCTTCCCCGTGGTGCGGGAGGTGCGCTTGGTGACCAGGTCGCGCAGCTCGTACGAGCCGGCCTTCGGCAGCCCGGCCGTCTTGGCCGTGGTGGTCAGCGTCCGTGCCGAGCCGCCCGGGTTGAAGAGCGCGACCGCCCGGTCGCCGTTCTTCAGCGGCTTGGCGAGCACGTCGTACCCCGCGCCCTGCTGCACGACGCGGCCCTGCACGCCCTTGGTGTCCTGGTCCACCGCGATGACGTCGCGGTTGCCGAGCACCTTGAGCGCGGCCGGTGAGAGCTTCGTCAGATCGGTGCTGGAGATCAGCGGCGCGGCCATCACGGCCCACAGCGACATCTGGCTCTGGATCTCCTGCGCCGACAGCCCCGAGTCACCGGCGAGCAGGAAGTCGGGGTCGTTCCACCGGCCCGGGCGCTGGAAGTGCGCCAGCTTGGCGTTGTAGGCGTAGTTGTACGTGATCGAGGCCCACTTCTTGGCGCCGCTGTGCTTCTCCACCGCGATGTCCCGGCCCTCCCGCCACAGGTTGCCGGTCTCGGAGGACCAGCGGATCACCTGGTGCCAGACGTGGTCGCCGTCGTACTGGAAGTACGCGGGCGCCGAGACCGAGAAGACGATGGGCCGGCCGGTCTTCACGAGCGCCTGGCTGACCGCCCGGTAGGCGTCGTGGTAGGTACGCTCCTTGGTCTTGCCGGGCGCGGTGGGCAGGTTGCACCCGTCCATCTTGAGGTAGTCGACCTTCCACTGTGCGAAGAGGTCGACGTCCTGCTGGTAGTGGCCGAGGCTGCCCGGGTACTTTTCGCAGGTCAGGGTGCCGACATCCTCGTAGATGCCGAACTTCAGCCCCATTTCGTGCAGTCGGCGGCCCACGTACGCCATGCCGTGCGGGAACCTGGCCGGGTCCGGTACGAGGTTGCCCTTGGCGTCGCGCTTCTTCAGCATCCAGCAGTCGTCGACGGTCACCGTGTCGTAGCCCTTGGCCGCGAGGCCCGACCTCACCAGGGCCCGCGCGTTGCCGAGGACGATCTTCTCGTTGATGTCGCACATGTAGTACGACCAGTTGTTCCAGCCCATCGGAGGTTTCGGGGTGAGGTTCGGGTAGACCGCCGCGGCGCGCGCGCCGCCGGGGGGTTCCGCCGGGCCCGGTGCGGTGGGCAGGGCCGCCGCCGGGGCCGCGGCGGTGGCGGAAAGAGCGCCGGCCGCACACAGGGCGGCGGCGCTCAGGACGATCAGGGTGCGCCTCGGGGGACGCGGTACCGGCGAAACGCGCAAGGGGCACCTCACGGAGGGACGGAGCAGGCCGATCTGACGCATCGTCGGACGTTAGGAACGTAGGAGGAAGAGAACAAGGAGCCACGCGGTCCGCTGCCCGGAATTCAGCCGTCCGTGCCTGGCGGCGGCGATCACCTCGTGCTACCAAGAGGCATGCCGGAACGGACTTCGTACGACGCTGTCATCGTCGGCGGCGGGCACAACGGCCTGGTCGCCGCCGCCTACCTCGCGCGGGCCGGGCGCAGCGTGCTGGTGCTGGAGCGGCTGGACCACACCGGCGGCGCCGCGGTCTCCGCCCGCGCCTTCCGCGGCGTGGACGCGCGGCTGTCCCGCTACTCCTACCTCGTCAGCCTGCTGCCGCCGCAGCTCGTGCGCGACCTCGGCCTGCGCTTCGCGGTGCGCAAACGCTCGGTCTCCTCCTACACGCCCGCGGTGCGCGACGGCCGCCCCACCGGGCTGTTCGTCAGCTCCGACGAGGCCGCCACCCGCGCCTCGTTCGCCCGGATCACCGGCTCGGACCGGGAGTACGCGTCCTGGCGGCGCTTCTACGGGATGACCCGGCGGGTCGCCGAGCGGGTCTTCCCCACTCTCACGGAACCGCTGCCGACGCGCGCCGCGCTGCGCGCCCGCATCGATGACGAAGGCGCCTGGGAAGCCCTGTTCGAACGCCCGCTCGGCGAGGCGGTGGAGGCGGCGTTCGCCGACGACCTCGTACGCGGTGTGGTGCTCACCGACGGGCTGATCGGCACGTTCGCGGACGCCCACGACCCGGCGCTGGTGCAGAATCGTTGCTTCCTCTATCACGTCATCGGCGGCGGCACCGGGGACTGGGACGTGCCGATCGGCGGCATGGGCGCACTGACCGACGCGCTCGCCGACGCCGCCCGCAAGGCCGGCGCCGAGATCGTCACCGGCTGCCCGGTGACCGGCATCGCCACGGACGGCCGCACGGCCGAGGTCACCTGCGCACAGGGGACGTTCGGCGCGCGCCACGTCCTCGTCAACGCGGCCCCGCACACCCTCGCCCGGCTCCTCGGCGCACGGCCCCCGGAGCCCGCCGAGGGCGCCCAGCTCAAGGTCAACATGCTCCTCACCCGGCTGCCGCGGCTGCGCGACACCGGCGTCGACCCGCGCCTGGCCTTCTCCGGGACCTTCCATGTCGCCGAAGGCTACGAGCAATTGGCGGCCGCCCACCGGCAGGCGGCCGCCGGCGGACTGCCCGCCGCGCCGCCCTCGGAGATCTACTGCCACTCCCTCACGGACCCCTCCGTCCTCGGCCCCGACCTGGTGCGCCAGGGCTACCAGACGCTCACCCTCTTCGGCCTGCACGCCCCCGCCCGCCTCTTCGCCGAGGACCACGACGCCACCCGCGAACGCCTGCTCGCGGCCACGCTCGGCCAGGTGGACGCGGTGCTGGCCGAGCCGCTCACCGACTGCCTGGCGGCCGACGCGGACGGCCGGCCGTGCATCGAGGCCCGCAGCCCGCTCGACCTCGAACGCGACCTGGGCCTGCCGGGCGGCCACATCTTCCACCGCGACCTGGCCTTCCCGTACCGCGAGGAGGCGGACGAGGACGACGCCGCGGCCCGGTGGGGCGTGCGGACCGCGCACCCCAACGTACTGCTGTGCGGAGCGGGCGCGGTCCGGGGCGGCGGGGTGAGCGGCATCGCCGGCCACAACGCGGCCATGGCGGTGCTCGAACAGAGCTGAGGCCGCCTCAGGCGGCCTCGCGGGCCCGGAGCCCGGCCGCCCGCACCGCCCCAGCGGCGGCCCGTACCGCGCTGTTGACCGCGATCTCGCCGCGCATGCCGGGCGCCGCGACCTGGTCGCCGGCCAGGAACACCCCGTCACCGCGGTCGATCGCCGGGCGGTCCCGCCAGGTCAGACCCGGCAGGTCCAGGGCGCCGGTCCGGCCGCGCGCGGTGCCCCGGCGCTGCCACACCGCGCGGTCCCGCCACCCGGGCACGGCCAGTTCGGCGAAGCGGTCCAGCCGCTGCCGGGCGCCGGCCAGGCTCTCCCCGGCGCGTACCGGCATGTCCAGCTGGAACAGCGACTCGCCGCGCGGCGCCGTCGCCGGGTCCTGCATGGAGTAGCTCTCGTGAAAGCCGCCCGCGTCCAGGTCGAAGGCGAGGAACCGGTCACGCGGTCCCCGGGGGACCGCGAGGTCCAGCAGTACGCAGTGGCCGCTCTCCCAGTGCAGTGAGTCGTCCCCCAGCAGGGATCGTGCGGAGGAGAGTTCGGTGGCGATGATGGTGGGATGGTCCGGCAGTGCGGTGATCCGGGAGCCGAGTTCGACGCGTACGCCCAGGTCACGGGCGCGGGCCGCCATCCGGTCGACGACCGCCTGCCAGCCGCCCGCCACCCACCGCACGGCCGGCACCCCGGGCGCGTACACGCGGCGGAGCAGCTCCCACACGAAGGCGGCGGAGAGCCGCCCGGTGTCCGCGTCGTACGTCACGGCGGCGATGGCGTTGGCGGCGGCGCGGGCCGCCGCCTCGCCGAAGTGCCGGGCCGCCCAGCCGTGGAAGTCCTCGTCGACGGGCGCGGTACGGTACCGGCCCACCGTGATCATCTTCAGGAAGCCGGCCGGCGGGCGGAGCGTGCGCCGGCCGTTGTGCACGAACGTGACGCGCAGCAGGTCACGGGCCGGCGGGCGCACCAGCCTGCCGGTCAGCCCGCGCCCGGCCAGCCAGGTCCAGTGCGGGCCGTCGCAGTAGAAGACGTGCGGGCCCTCGTGGGCGGTGTACGGGCCGGCCGTGGCGCGCCCGCGCCCGCCCGGCGAGCCGTGCGCCTCGTGCAGCGTCACCGACGCGCCGGCCTCCGCGCAGGCGATGGCGGCCACCAGGCCCGCCGTACCGCCGCCGATGACTGTGATCTCCGCCTGCATGCCGCTGCCTCCAGAGTGGGTGGTGCCGGTACTTGTCCCTTCGGACGGACGACACCGGTACGGGTGTGACATGCCGGGGCGGGGCAGGGGGCGCCGGCGCTTTTGCTGACGCGGCATCAGAAAATCTCTTCCCTCGGACGGCGCGCTGCGGCATCCTGCGCCCATGCGGACGGAGCTGAGCAACCAACTGGGAGTCGAGCACGCCGTCTTCGGGTTCACCCCGTTCCCCGCCGTGGCCGCCGCGATCACCCGGGCCGGGGGCTTCGGCGTGCTGGGCGCGGTCCGCTACGCGGCGGCCGGCGACCTCGCCCGCGACCTCGACTGGATGCAGCGGCACACCGACGGCAAACCGTACGGCCTCGACGTGGTCATGCCCGCCCGGCAGGTCGCGGGCGTCACGGAAGCCGACATCGAGGCGATGATCCCGCCCGAGCACCGGCGCTTCGTCGAGCAGACCCTCGCCCAGCACGGCGTGCCCGAACTGCCCGCGGGCGAGGCGTCCGGCTGGCGGATCACGGGCTGGCTGGAGCAGGTCGCCCGCTCGCAGCTCGACGTCGCCTTCGACTACCCCGTGAAGCTGCTGGCCAACGCGCTCGGCTCGCCGCCCGCCGACGTCGTCGAGCGCGCCCACGCGCACGGCATCCTCGTCGCGGCCCTGGCCGGCAGCCCCCGGCACGCCCGGCACCACAAGGACGCCGGGATCGACGTCGTCGTCGCCCAGGGCTACGAGGCCGGCGGCCACACCGGCGAGATCGCCACCATGGTGCTGACACCCGAGGTCGTCCGCGCGGTGGACCCGCTGCCGGTGCTCGCGGCCGGCGGCATCGGCACCGGCGAACAGATCGCCGCCGGGCTGGCGCTGGGCGCGCAGGGCGTCTGGCTCGGCTCCGTCTGGCTGACCACCGAGGAGGCGGCGCTGCACTCCCGGCGGCTCACCGAGAAGCTGCTCGCGGCGGGCTGCGGCGACACCGTACGGTCCCGCGCCCTGACCGGGAAGCCCGCCCGTCAGCTGCGCACGGCGTGGACCGACGCCTGGGACGACCCGGCGGGCCCCGGGCCGCTGCCCATGCCCCTCCAGGGGCTGCTGGTCGCCGACGCCGTCTCCCGCATCCAGAAGTACGAGATCGAGCCGCTGCTCGGCACGCCGGTCGGCCAGATCGTCGGGCAGATGAACTCCGAGCGCAGTGTGCGGGCGGTCTTCGACGAACTCACGCGCGGGTTCGAACGGGCCGTCGACCGTGTCAACCGTATCGCCGGGCGCGGCTGAGCCGAGGAGGACCAGCAATGTCGGCATCCATGGCGTCATCGACCCCCAACGGCTTCTGGGCGCAGGCCGCCGCCGACCCGGCGCGCACGGTCCTGATCTCCCCGGACGGCGAGGAGTGGACCGCCGCCCGCCTGCACGCCGCCTGCAACCGCCTGGTGCACGGGCTGCGCGCCGCGGGCGTGGAGCGCGGCGACGCCTTCGCGGTCGTCCTCCCCAACGGCGTCGAGTTCTTCACCGCCCACCTGGCCGCCGCGCAGGCGGGCCTGTACCTCGTACCGGTCAACCACCACCTCGTCGGCCCGGAGATCGCCTGGATCGTCGCCGACTCGGGCGCGAAGGTGCTGATCGCGCACGAACGGTTCGCCGACGCGGCCGGGGCCGCCGCCGACGAGGCGGGGCTGCCGTCGGAGCGGCGCTACGCGGTCGGCGCGTTGGACGGGTTCCGGCCGTACGACGCGCTCCTGGCCGGGCAGCCCGAGTCCGCGCCCGAAGGCCGCACGCTCGGCTGGGTCATGAACTACACCTCGGGTACGACCGGGCGGCCCCGCGGCATCCGCCGCCCGCTGACCGGGCAGCTCCCCGAGGAGTCCCACCTCGGCGGCTTCCTGGGCATCTTCGGCATCCGGCCCTTCGACGGCAACGTGCACCTGGTGTGCTCGCCGCTCTACCACACCGCCGTACTCCAGTTCGCGGGCGCCTCCCTGCACATCGGGCACCGGATCGTCCTGATGGACACGTGGACGCCCGAGGAGATGCTGCGCCTGATCGACACCTACCGCTGCACCCACACGCACATGGTGCCGACCCAGTTCCACCGCCTGCTCGCCCTCCCGGAGGAAGTACGGGCCCGCTACGACGTGACGTCGATGCGGCACGCGATCCACGGCGCCGCGCCCTGCCCCGACCACGTCAAACGGGCGATGATCGACTGGTGGGGGAGCTGTGTGGAGGAGTACTACGCGGCGAGCGAGGGCGGCGGTGCCTTCGCCACGGCCGAGGATTGGCTGAAGAAGCCGGGCACGGTGGGCAGGGCCTGGCCGATCAGCGAACTGGCGGTCTTCGACGACGAAGGGAACCGCCTGCCGCCCGGCGAACTGGGCACCGTCTACATGAAGATGACCACCGGCGGCTTCAGCTACCACAAGGACGAGGCCAAGACGCGGAAGAACCGTATCGGCGACTTCTTCACCGTCGGCGACCTCGGCCACCTCGACGAGGACGGCTACCTCTTCCTCCGCGACCGCAAGATCGACATGATCATCTCGGGTGGGGTCAACATCTACCCCGCCGAGATCGAGTCCGCCCTGCTCGCCCACCCGGCCGTCGCCGACGCCGCGGCCTTCGGCATCCCGCACGACGACTGGGGCGAGGAGGTCAAGGCCGTCGTCGAGCCCGCGGCGGGGCACCCGCCGGGACCGGCCCTCGCCGACGCGATCCTGGCCCACTGCGCCGATCGGCTGGCCGGCTACAAGCGCCCGAAGACGGTCGACTTCGTCACGGCCATGCCGCGCGACCCCAACGGCAAGCTCTACAAGCGGCGCCTCCGCGAACCGTACTGGCAGGGCCGGGAGCGCGCTGTGTAGGGGTTCCGCTTCCGGGGCGGCCGCGCACCCTTGACCCGGGTGGGGCCGGGGCACAGGATCGCGCCATGACGGGAGTGCGCGCGAACACGGTCGACGGAGTCCTGCGGCGCAGCGCGGGCCGGGTGCCAGGGCGTACGGCGGTCCGTTACGCGGACCGGTCCTGGACCTACCGCGAGCTGGACGACGCGGTGACGGCCGCGACGGCGGCCTTGCTGGACGCCGGGTTGGCGACGGGGGACAGGATCGCCGCGTACGGGCACAACTCCGACGCGTACCTGATCGCCTTCCTGGCCTGCGCGCGGGCCGGACTGGTGCACGTGCCCGTCAACCACAACCTCGTCGGCGACGAACTGAACTACGTCATCGAGCAGTCCGGCAGCGCGCTCGTCCTCACCGACCCGGCCCTGGAGCACCGGCTGCCGGGCACCGTCCGCACCATGCCACTGCGCGACGCCACCGGCTCGCTGCTGGAACGCGCGAGCGAGGGACTGCGCCAAGGGACGTTCTTCCTCGTGGCGGGCGGTACGGGCGGCCCGTACGGCTCGCGATCCGACGAACTGGTCCAGCTTCTCTACACGTCCGGCACCACCGGGCTGCCCAAGGGCGCGATGATGACGCACGGCGCGCTGGTCCACGCGTACGCGTCCGCCATCGCCGCGCTGGACCTCAAGGAGACCGACCGGCCCGTGCACAGCCTGCCGCTGTACCACTCGGCGCAGCTGCACGTCTTCCTGATGCCCTACCTCGCCGTGGGCGCCGAGAACATCGTCATCGACGCCCCCGACCCGCACCGGATCTTCGAGCTGGTGGAGGCGGGCCGGGCCGACAGCCTGTTCGCCCCGCCCACCGTCTGGATCGGCCTCACGCGGCACCCCGGATTCGCCTCCCGCGACCTCGGCGGCCTGCGCAAGGCGTACTACGGCGCGTCCGTCATGCCGGTGCCCGTACTGGAACGCCTGCGCGCCCGGCTGCCCGGCCTGGCCTTCTACAACTGCTTCGGGCAGAGCGAGATCGGGCCGCTGGCCACGGTCCTGGGGCCGGACGAGCACGACGGCCGCATGGACTCGTGCGGCCGGCCGGTGCTGTTCGTGGAGGCGCGGGTGGTGGACGAGAAGGGCATCGACGTGCCCGACGGCTCGCCGGGAGAGATCGTCTACCGCTCGCCCCAGCTGTGCTCGGGTTACTGGGACAAGCCGGAGGAGACCGCGGCGGCGTTCAGCGGCGGCTGGTTCCGCTCCGGCGACCTGGCGGTCCGGGACGCGGACGGGTACTTCACGATCGTGGACCGGGTCAAGGACGTCATCAACTCCGGTGGCGTACTGGTGGCCTCGCGCCGGGTGGAGGACGCGCTGTACGCGCACCCGGGGGTCGCCGAGGCCGCGGTGATCGGACTGCCGGACGAGCGCTGGATCGAGGCGGTGACCGCGGTCGTCGTACCGCGGGCGGGGGCGGCGCCGGACGAGGCGGAGCTGATCGCGGTCGCCCGGGAGCGGCTGGCCGGGTTCCAGGTGCCCAAGCGCGTGCTGTTCGCCGACGCGCTGCCGCGCAACGCCAGCGGCAAGATCCTCAAGCGTGAACTCCGCGAGCGCTACGGCCGGCGCCGGCCGTGAACGGCGCGCACGGAGCGCACGGTTCGCACGGAGCGGTCGGCGGGGGCGATTGTCAGACCCCCCTGCCATGCTGAAAGTGCCGGGAAAAGCACCGTGGAATGCGCGGGGTTTCCGGTGACGAGGGCGTTCGTGCTCGTTCGGCGGCCGCCCGCGTCGTGACCCGACAGGACGCCGGAGGAGAAGATCATGCTGATGACCCAGTACGTCCCGGGCGCGCCGAACTGGCTCGACCTCGGGGTCACCGACACCGACGCGGCCGCCGCGTTCTACGGCGGCGTGTTCGGCTGGACCGTCCAGTCGGCCGGGCCCGACGCCGGCGGGTACGGCTTCTTCCAGCTCGACGGCAAGACCGTCGCCGGGGTGGGCCCGCTCACGGAGGAGGGGGCCGGCGCGGCCTGGACGGTCCACTTCCACAGCCGGGACGTGGACGCCCTGGCCAAAACGGTGGAGCAGGCCGGCGGCACGGTCCGCTTCGGTCCGTGCGACGTCTTCACCGCCGGCCGGCTGGCCGGGTTCACCGACCCGACCGGCGCCGAGTTCGCCGTCTGGCAGCCCCGCGAGGTGGCCGGCCTGGAAGTGATCGCCGAGCCCGGCTCGCTCGCCTGGACCGAGCTGTACACCACCGACGCGGCCGCCGCGAAGACGTTCTACCGCTCGGTCTTCGGCTGGGAGACCGCGGACAACGAGATGGGCGACCACCTCGTCTACACGGTCGCCTCGCCGGCCGGCACCGACCCGGCGGGCGACGCCGGGCACAGCGGCCTCATGCAGCTTCCCGAGGAGGAGCGCGCGGCGGGCTCGGCGTCGGAGTGGCACCCGTACTTCGGCGTGGCCGACTGCGACGCGACGGTCGCCGCGGCCACCGAGCGCGGGGCCACGGTCGTCATCGACCCGGCGGACGCCGAGGGCATAGGCAGGCTGGCCAAGCTCCTGGACCCGTTCGGCGCCCCGTTCGCGTTGATCACGCCGAGCCCCAGGTAGCAGGGGAGGAGCACCGGAGGGGCGGGCGGAAGCCGGTCAGCCGCGGGTGTCGACGATGCGCTTGAGCTTGCCGACGGAGCGTTCCAGCGACTCCGGGTCGACGATCTCCACCGCGACCGAGACGCCGATGCCGTCCTTGACCCCACGGGCGATCAGGCCGACGGCCGCCGTCCGCGCCTCCGGTGTCGCGTCCGGCCGGGCCTCCGCCCGTACGGTGAGGTGGTCCATCCGGCCCTCACGGGTCAGCCGCAACTGGAAGTGCGGCGCGACGCCGGGCGTGCGCAGCACGATCTCCTCGACCTGGGCGGGGAAGAGGTTCACCCCGCGCAGGATGATCATGTCGTCGCAGCGCCCGGTGACCTTCTCCATGCGGCGGAAGGCCGGGCAGGCGGTGCCGGGCAGCAGCCGGGTCAGGTCCCGCGTCCGGTACCGCACCACCGGCATGGCCTCCTTGGTCAGCGAGGTGAACACCAGCTCCCCGTGCGCACCGTCCGGCAGCGGGGCGCCGGTGACCGGGTCGACCACCTCCGGATAGAAGTGGTCCTCCCAGATGTGCAGCCCGTCCTTCGTCTCCACGCACTCCTGGGCCACGCCGGGGCCCATCACCTCCGAGAGGCCGTATATGTCGACCGCGTCGATCGCGAAGCGCTCCTCGATCTCCCGGCGCATCTCCTCCGTCCACGGCTCCGCGCCGAAAATCCCGACCTTGAGGGAGGTGGTACGCGGATCGACGCCCTGCCGCTCGAACTCGTCGAGGAGCGTGAGCATGTAGGTCGGCGTCACCATGATGACCTCGGGCCGGAAGTCCCGGATGATCTGCACCTGCCGGGCGGTCATGCCGCCGGAGGCGGGGACGACCGTGCAGCCGAGCCGTTCGGCGCCGTAGTGCGCGCCGAGGCCGCCGGTGAACAGGCCGTAGCCGTACGCGATGTGCACCTTGTGGCCGGGGCGGCCGCCCGCCGCGTGGATCGAACGGGCGACGACGTCGGCCCAGACGGACAGGTCGCGCTCGGTGTAGCCGACGACCGTCGGGCGGCCCGTCGTGCCGCTGGAGGCGTGGATGCGGCGGACCTCGTCCTGCGGCACGGCGAACATGCCGAAGGGGTAGTTGGCCCGCAGGTCGTCCTTCACGGTGAAGGGGAAGCGGGGCAGGTCGGCGAGCGACCGGCAGTCCTCCGGGCGCACTCCGGCCCGGTCGAAGGACTGCCGGTAGAACGGGACGTTCTCGTACGCGTGCCGCAACGAGGCGCGCAGCCGCTCCAGTTGCCGCGACCGCAGCTCCTCGGCGATGAGCCGCCGCACCGCGCCGGCCGCGTCCGCCACCGAGGCGCCCGCGCCGGCCCCCGTGCCCGGACCCGTGCCCGGCTCCCCGCTCCTGCTGCGTGCATCCGGCATGTGCTTCACCGTTCCGTGTGCCGACCGATCATTCGGTTGCTGAACGCGGTCCAAGTAATCAGCGGGCAGCGAACGCGTCAAGGGGCGTGACCGAGTCCCCCGCGGGTAGCTTCGAGCGCATGAGCGACGTACAGAAGGTCCAGGTCGGTGACGTCCAACTGGCATACCGGTGCTGGGGCGAGGCGGACGCGCCCCCGGCGGTGCTGCTCCACTGCCTCGGCGAGGACGGTGAGGACTGGCGCGGCGTGGTCGGCCAACTCGCCACCACCCACCGGGTGTACGCGCTGGACCTGAGGGGGCACGGCCACAGCGACCGGCCGGGCGAGTACGGCTTCGAGCGCTGGCGTGACGACGTGGCCGGGTTCCTCCGGGAGCTGCGGCTGGGGCCCGTGGCGCTCATCGGCCACTCCCTCGGCGCGATCGCCGCGCTGCTGCTGGCCGCCGACCGACCGGAGCTGGTGGAGCGGCTGGTGCTGGAGGAAGCGGTCCCACCCCTCCCGGGCGACCCGCCGCAGGAGGTCGCCGGCCCGCCGCCGGGCCCGCTGGGGTTCGACTGGCAGGCCAAGGTGGCCGTGGTGGCGCAGCGCAACGCGCCGGACCCCGGGTGGTGGGACGGCCTGGCCAAGATCACCGCGCCGACCCTGGTGATCGCCGGCGGCTCCACCAGCCACATCCCGCAGCAGCAGATCCAGGACATGGCCGAGCGCATCCCGGACTGCCGGCTCGTCACCGTGGAGGGCGCGGGCCACCTCGTCCACGAGGAGCGCCCCTTGGAGTTCCTCGACGCGGTCCGGGCGTTCCTCGTCCCCCGCCCCTGAGTGCCGGCGATACCAGGGCCCGCCGGTACCGCCGGGGTGCCGGCGGGCCCGCCCACGTCCGGCCCAATGCCGGGATCCTTCCTGCGTTCCGTGGTGCGCTGACCGCGCAACCGTAGAAAGGATCATCATGCGTGCGTCTTTCCGTACCACCGCGGGCCTCCTCGCCGCGGCCGCGCTGCTCAGCGCCGCTCTGCCCGCCGTGGCCCGAGCCGACTCGGACGACGACTCCGGCTCCCAGGCCACCTCAGGCCGTACCGGAAGAGTCGATTCCCCGTCCAAGACCGGAACGCCGTACCCCCTCGGGCTGACCGGGCTCGCCGACAACGCCAACGTGGGCGTCACCAGCGTCTCCGACCGGGACTGACCTGACCGGGACCGACCTGATTGGGACCGACTCGACCGGGATCGACCTGACCCGGACTAACCTGCCCGGTGGGCCTGCACGCTCGCAGGCATCACGGACAGCGCTGCCGACCCGGCCGTGAAGCGGTCGTGACACGGCCGGGCCCGCAGCGCACGCGAGGGGGCGGCCGACGGGATGCGGGGGCAGGGAGGCACGGACGAGCGGGCGGAGGCCGCGGTCCGGGAGGGGGACGAGCGGGCTTTCGCGCGGCTCGCCGAGCGCTACCGCCACGAACTGCGGGTGCACTGCTACCGGATGCTCGGCTCCTTCGACGACGCGGAGGACCTCGTACAGGAAGCCCTGCTGCGGGCCTGGCGCAAGAGAGCCACCTTCGAGGGACGGGCGACATTCCGGGCCTGGCTGTACCGGATCGCCACCAACGCCTGCCTGGACGCACTGGCCGGCCCCGCCCGCAACCGGGAGATCGCGGTGGCGGTCGGCAGTACGGGCGGCGCGGTGCGTTCCGCGCCGGCCGAAGTCACCTGGCTACAGCCCTACCCGGACACGCTGCTGGACCTGGCGGCACCGGCCGACGGCGGCCCGGAAGCGGTGGCGATCGCCAGGGAAACCGTCGAACTGGCCTTTTTGGCGGCCGTCCAGCACCTGCCGCCGCGGCAGCGGGCCGTACTGATCCTGCGCGACGTCGTCGGCCTGCCCGCCGCCGAGACGGCCGAGGCGCTTGAGCTGAGCGTGGCCGCGGTCAAGAGCGCGCTGCAACGCGCCCGCGCCACACTGCGCGAGCAGTTGCCCGAGCGACGCGCCGACTGGGCGCGGGCCACCGGCCCCAGCGACGCCGAACGCGCCCTCCTCCAGCGCTTCATCGCCGCCTCCCGGGCGGCCGACGTGCCCGCGCTGGCCGCCTTGCTGCGCGAGGACGGCCGGCAGACCATGCCGCCCGCCCACCTGGTGTTCGAGGGGCGCGCGGCCGTCCTGGGCATGTGGACGCCCGTCCTGGAAGGCGAACAGGCGTGGGGCGACTGGCACGCCGTACCGCTCGCCGTGAACCGGCAGCCGGCCGCCGTGAACTACGTGCGCCGCCCCGGCTCCCCGGCGTACACGGCGGTCAACATCGACGTGCTGCGTATCGAGGACGGCCGGATCGCGGAGATCACCACCTTCGCGCCGGACCTCCTGTCCGCCCTCGGCCTCGCCTCCGCCCTGACGCCTGCCGACGTGCGGGGCGGCACGGACGGGAGGTGACGCAGGTCACTGCCGGCCGCCGATTCCTTTCCGCGGGCCCGCCGGTCGTATGAGTCGTATGAGCGGTAGGAGTGCGCAGGAAAGGGAGGAACGAGCATGACGGAGCGGGCGGACAACAGGGCGGCGGCGCGGTCGGACGAGGGGATCGGGGGACTGGTGAGGCTGGTGGGCCGCTGGCGGGTCGGCGGCGGGGTGACGGGCACGGTCACCTACCGGCTGCTCGACGGGGGGTTCTTCCTGGTGCAGGACGTCGCGTTGGAGCAGTACGGGCGGCCGGTCACCGGCATGGAGGTGATCGGCCGGGAGAAGCCCTTCGGCGCACAGACGCCGGGGGAGGACATCAGGTCCCGCTTCTACGACAGCGAGGGGCACACCTTCGACTACGTGTACGAACTGGAAGGGGACGTCCTGACGATCTGGGGCGGCGAGAAGGGCTCGCCCGCGTATTTCCGGGGCACCTTCGCCGCGGACGGGAACAGCCTCGCCGGCGCGTGGGTCTATCCGGGCGGCGGGGGCTACGAGTCCACGATGACCCGGGTCGGTTGAGGGGATGAGGGGATGACTGGTTGAGCGGCTGAGCGGCTGAGCGGTCGCCGCCGCCGGGGCAGGGGGCTTGTCTCCGGTGGCGGCGGTGACGGCGGCGCACCGGTCCCGCCGCGCGGCTGTCGCGTGGTCCGGTGGATTCTTGTTCACCCAAGAGGACGCAGCCCCGCCTGCCGTTGCCGTCTCGTCCGCCGGACTCGCCAAGATGAGCGAGTGATCACCTTCCCCCGCCGCCGGCGGCACCGCCGGTCCGCCCCGCTCGCCCTCGGCGTGAGCTGCACCGCCGTACTGTCGCTGCTGCCCTCCTCGGCGCTCGCCGCGCCGCCGGACCCGGGCGCGGCCGCCGCCCCCGCCGGTACCGAGCAGCTGGTCGCCGCCCACCTAGCCAGGATCAAGAACCGGCCCGCGGCGCTGCGCGCCTTCTTCCGCGCGCTGCCCAAGGGCGCCGACCTGCACAACCACCTCTCGGGCGCGGCCTCGACCGAACTGCTGATCAAGCTGGCGGGCGACGGCAGGCTGTGCATCGACAACAGGACGACGACGGCCAAGCCGGGGCCGTGCGGGCCGGGCACGCGGCCGGCGGTGCAGGCGCGTACCGACCGCGCCTTCCACCGCCGGATCCTGCGGGCCTGGTCGATGCAGGACTTCTCGTCGGCGTCCGGCGAGTCCGGGCACGATCATTTCTTCGCCGCCTTCGGCAAGTTCGGCGCGGTCACCTGGCCCAACGGCGGCAAGCTGCTGGCCGACGTGGCGAACTCCGCAGCCCGGCAGAACCAGTTCTACCTGGAGACGATGCTGACGCCCGCCTCCGAGAGCGGCAAGAAGCTGGCGGACCGGGTCGGCTACCACGCGGACCTGCGCAGGATGCACCGGCTGCTGACGTCCGGCGGCAGGCTGGACCAGCTCGTGCGCGAGGCCGGACGCGAAACGGACGCGAACCAGGCGCAGTTCCGCAAGGCGGCGGGCTGCGGCACGGCCCGTCCGGGTCCCGGCTGCCGGCTGCCGGTCCGGTACATCTCCCAGGTGTCGCGCGGTGCTTCGCCCCAGCGGGTCTTCACCCAGATGGCCATCGGTATGCGGCTCACCGAGCGCGACCGCCGGTTCGTCGCGGTGAACCTCGTGCAGCCGGAGGACGAGGAGAACGCGCTGCGCAACTACCGGCTCCATATGCGGATGCTGGACTACCTGCACGGCGTCTACCCGCGCGCCCACATCACCCTGCACGCCGGTGAACTCGTCCCCGGCCTGGTCAAGCCCGAAGACCTCCGCTTCCACATCAACGAGGCGGTGCGCACCGGGCACGCGGAGCGCATCGGCCACGGTGTGGACGTGGCGCACGAGGACAACGCGCCCGCGCTCCTGCGCACCATGGCCCGGCGGAACATCGCCGTGGAGGTGCCGTTCACCAGCAACCGGCAGATCCTCGGCGTCACCGCCGCCGACCATCCCTTCCCGCTCTACCGGCGCTACGGCGTGCCGGTCGTGCTCGCCACCGACGATCCGGGGATCTCGCGCAGCGACATCAGCCGCGACTACCAGTACGCGGCCGCCGCCTACGGCTTGCGGTACGGCGAACTGAAGAACCTGGCCCGCGCCTCGCTGGAGCACGCCTTCCTGCCCGGCCGCGGCCTGTGGGGCGAGCGGGGCAACGGGCGGCGCGCGTACGAGCTTTCGGGCCCCTGCCGTTCCGAACGTCCCGGCCAGGGCCTCCCGCGCACGGCGTGCGCACGATTCCTCGCCAAGAACCAGAAGGCGGCTCTTGAGTGGCGCCAGGAGGTCGCCTACGCCCGCTTCGAGCACCGCGTCCTGCACACGCGACACTGAACGGGGCATGATGACAGGCGGCCGCAAGGGGTGGAGGGTTAAAGAGGTGGAGGGGTGACGGGGCGATGGTGATACGGAACGGGCCGAGTCTCCCGCGCCGGCTGTTGACCACGGGTACGGCCGCCGTGCTCCTCGTCGTCACCCAGGCGACGACGGCCGGCGCGGGTCGACGACGCGCTGATGCGGGCCGTCGCCGGGTCCGAGGAGGCGCGGTCGGCGCCGCTCTGCGGCCCCCGGCTGGCGGACGCCGACCGACGCGTACGCCACGAAAGGCGCCTGGACGCCCTGCACACGGTCGCGCTGGCCCGTTCCGTACGGTCCGTGTGCGGGCGCGAGGAGCCGGGCCGGGCGTCATGAGGCGCCGCGCGGGGCCAGGACGACCGGCAGGTCCCGCAGGCCGTTGAAGACCAGGCCGGGGCGGCGCGCCGGGGGCCGTTCCGGCTCGTACAGGGCCAGCTCGGGGAAGCGTTCGAAGAGCGCGGACAGGGCGACGGCCGCTTCGAGCCGGGCGAGCGGCGCGCCGAGGCAGTGGTGGATGCCGTGGCCGAAGGCGAGGTGGCGGGTGGGCTCCCGGGTGATGTCGAAGCCCGCGGCGCCGGGCCCGTGCTGCTCGGGATCGCGGCCGAACGCGGTGTACGAGAGCATCACCGGGTCGCCGGCGCGGATGGTGTGGCCGGCCAGGTCCACGTCGCACAGGGCGTAGCGGAACGGGAAGTTGGCGACCGGCGGGTCCCAGCGCAGCACCTCCTCGACCACCGCGTCCCACGCCACCTGCCCGCTGCGGGCGAGCGCCAGCTGACGCGGGTGGGTGAGCAGCGCGTACACGGCGTTGCCCAGGAGGTTCACGGTCGTCTCATGGCCGGCGACGATCATCAGCAGCAGCGTGTCGACCAGTTCGGTCGCGCTCAGCGTCCACTCCCCGGGGGCCACCAGCGCGCTCGTGAGGTCGTCCCCCGGCCTGGCCCGCTTCTCGTCGAGGAGCCCGCCGAGCGCGGCGCGCAGCGCGCGGTGGGTGGCCAGGGCCTCGGACGGGCCGGCCGGGGCGCCGAACAGGGCACCGCACAGCGACCGCAGCCGCTCGCGGCGGCCGCCGGGTACGCCGAACAGCTCGCAGATCACGTGGATCGGCAGCGGGAGCGCGAACCGCTCCCGCAGCTCGACCGGCTCCGTGGCCGGGCCGGCGGCGAGGCCGTCCAGCAGCAGGCCGGTCAGCTCCTCGACGCGCGGCCGCAGCCGCTCCACACGGCGCACGGTGAACGCCCGGGCCAGCGGCGCGCGCAGCCGGGTGTGGTCGCCCGCCGTCGCGGTGGTCATGTTGGCGACGGTCAGCAGCGGCGCCAGCGGCCAGGAGCACGGGACCTCCCCGCTGCGCCAGGCACGCCACGCGCCGATGTCCTTGACGAAGCGGCTGTCGGCCAGCACCGTACGCCCGGCCTGATGGCGGGTCACCAGCCAGGCCGTCACCCCGCCCGGCAGCACGACGGGGACGACCGGCCCCGCGGCGCACAGCGCGGCCGTGTCCGAGCGCGGGTCGTGCTCCGCGGGGTCGAGCCGGACCCGGAGGTCGTACGAACCGGACCGGGCGCCTTCGAACTCCACGCTGTCGAAGTCCATGCTTCAGCGTAGAGCCGTTGCCGGGCCGCTTCCCACCCTTGGCGCGGGCCGCGGCTTGCTGCATTCGGGCGGCGCGGCGTGTGCCAAGCGGGTGAAGCGCCGTAACCGGAAGTTGACCCACCTGGAGGCGCGGGGCAACCGTGCGGGTGTCCCCTTCCTCCCACACAGGAGAACCGTATGTCCGAGATTCTTGCCGTCATAGCCCGGCCCGGCGCGGCGCACACCCCCTCGCGGGTGTGTCGGCCGCGCCGCCGCCAGCGCCGCACCACCTGAACTGCCGGTCAGGGACTCCGGCCGCCGTCGGGGCGGCGGCCGGAGCCCGGCCGGTGACCGGGGCCCCGCGCGAACGGCCCCTACAGGGCGGCCCCGGAGACCACCGTCTTCGCCCACCGGTAGTCCGCCTTGCCGCTCGGGGAGCGCTGGATGCGGTCGGCGAAGACGACCGAACGGGGAACCTTGTAGCCGGCCAGCCGCGCCCGGCAGTGGGCCTGCAAGGCGGCCAGGTCCAAGGGGGGCGCACCGTCGCGGAGCTGGACGACGGCGGCGACCCGGCTGCCCCACCGCTGGTCCGGCACGCCGGCCACCAGCGCGTCGTACACGTCGGGGTGCGCTTTCAGCGCCTGCTCGACCTCCTCCGGGTAGATCTTCTCGCCGCCGGAGTTGATGCACTGCGAGCCCCGCCCGAGGACGGTGACGACGCCCTCCTCGTCGACGGTGGCCAGGTCGCCGAGAAGTACCCACCGGTCGCCGTTCGCCTCGAAGAACGTCTCGGCGGTCTTGCGCGGGTCGTTGTAGTAGCCGAGCGGTACGTGCCCGCGCAGCGCGAGCCGCCCCACCTCGCCGGCCGCCACGGGCCGGTGGGCGGGGGAGTCCGCGTCGACCACCGCCGTGTGCGCGTTGACGCGTAGCCGGAAGCCCTTGTCCGGGCCGGAGTCCTCGGTGGCGGTGCCGTTGAAGCCCGACTCGGAGGAGCCGAAGTTGTTGAGCAGCAAGGCGTCCGGCACGAGGGCGGCGAACTGGGCCCGTACGGTCTCCGAGAGGATCGCGCCCGAGCTGCTGACGCTGAACAGCGAGGAGCAGTCCGTGCCCTTGAGCGGGCCCGCCAGCGCGTCCGCGAGCGGGCGGAGCATCGCGTCGCCGACCAGCGAGATGCTGGTGACCCGCTCGCGTTCGACGGTGCGCAGTACCTCCTCCGGCACGAACTTGCGGTGCAGGACCACTTTCTGGCCGAAGTGGAAGGCGATGAAGGCGGTGAGGGTGGAGGTGCCGTGCATCAGCGGGGGAGTGGGGAAGAAGACCAGCCCTTCGCCGCCGGCGGCGACGCGTTCGGCCAGTTCCTCCGGGCGCCGTACCGGCTCGCCGGTGGGCGCCCCGCCGCCCATGCCGGAGAAGAACAGGTCCTCGTGCCGCCACAGCACGCCCTTGGGCATGCCGGTGGTGCCGCCGGTGTAGATGATGAACCGGTCGTCGGGGGAGCGCGGCCCGAAGCCGCGCTCGGGCGGCCCGGACGCCTCGGCGTCCGCGAACGGCACGGGGCGGACGGCGGGCTCGGGGGCGTGCGGTGGCGGCGTGCCGACCCGGACCAGGTGGCGCGGTCCGCCGGTGCGCGGCAGCGCGGCCGCGACCCGGCCGGTGAACTCCGCGTCGAAGACCAGCGCGGCGAGGTCCGCGTCCCGGTAGAGGTATGCCAGCTCGTCCGCGACGTAGCGGTAGTTGACGTTGACCGGGACGGCACGGATCTTCAGGCAGGCGTAGACGGTCTGGAGGTACTCGACGCCGTTGTAGAGATGCAGGCCGACGTGTGCGCCGGGCGTGATCCCGTGGGAGCGCAGGTGGTGGGCGAGCCGGTTGGCGGCCCGGTCCAGCTCCGCGTAGGTCAGCCGCCGCGCCGCGCCCGGGTGATCGAGGTAGACCAGCGCCTCGCGCCCGGGAACCGTGTCGACGACCGACTCGAACAGATCGGCGAGGTTGTATTCCACGTCTCCTCCAGGGCGGACGGCGGCGTCGGTCTGGCGGTCATTAGAGCGCCGCGCGGCGGACGGGGGAAGGGGCGCGGCGGCGGAAACTGACTGACTGTCAGAAAACCCTTGAAGTCGTCCCCCCGCTACTGCAACCTGTTCTACGTTCCGGGGCGTACGGGCGGCTCACGGGCGGCGGGCACGGCACGCGGCCGTACGGACAGGAGGACGCATGGGCGGGACCGAACATCTGACCGTGACACGCGAGGGCGCGACCCTGGTGCTCACGCTCAACCGGCCGGAGGCGAGGAACGCGCTCTCGCTCCCGATGCTGGTCGGCCTGTACGACGGCTGGACCGCGGCCGACGAGGACGACGCCGTCCGCTCGGTCGTGCTCACCGGAGCCGGCGGCGCCTTCTGCGCGGGCATGGACCTCAAGGCGCTGGCCGGCCGGGGCATGGCGGGCGAGCAGTACCGGGAGCGCCTCGAAGCCGACCCCGAACTCCACTGGAAGGCGATGCTGCGCCAGTACCGCCCCCGCAAGCCGGTCGTCGCCGCCGTCGAAGGCCCCTGCGTCGCGGGCGGCACGGAGATCCTCCAGGGCACGGACATCAGGGTGGCCGGCCGCAGCGCCACCTTCGGCCTCTTCGAGGTACGGCGCGGGCTCTTCCCCATCGGCGGGTCCACCGTCCGCCTCGCCCGCCAGATCCCGCGCACCCACGCACTGGAAATGCTGCTCACCGGCCGCCCGTACACCGCGGCGGAAGCCGAGCGCATCGGGCTGATCGGGCACGTCGTGCCGGACGGCGGCGCGCTCGGCAAGGCGCTGGAGATCGCCGGGCAGATCAACGCGTGCGGCCCGCTCGCCGTCGAGGCGGTCAAGGCGTCCGTCTACGAGACCGCCTCCATGACCGAGGAGGACGGGCTGAAAGCGGAGATGGAACGCGGCTGGCCCGTCTTCGCCACCGCCGACGCGAAAGAGGGCTCCCGGGCCTTCGCGGAGAAGCGCCCGCCCGTCTTCCGGCGCGCCTGACACCCGTACGCGAGCGAGGAGCCCGTATGTCCCAGACCTCCCGCACCGTCGGCACACCCGGGGCGCTCACCGCGCCGCTCGTCGTGGAGTTCCCCTTCACCCGGTCGCTCGGCCCCGTACAGAGCGCCTTCCTCACCGGGCTGCGCGAGCGCGTCGTCCTCGGCGTACGCACCGGCGAAGGCCGGGTGCTGGTGCCGCCCGTCGAGTACGACCCGGTCACCGCCGAGGAGATCCGCGACCTCGTCGAGGTCGGCAGCACCGGCACCGTCACCACCTGGGCCTGGAACCCGGCCCCGCGCCGATACCAGCCGCTGGACACGCCGTTCGCCTGGGTGCTGGTCCGCCTCGACGGCGCCGACACGGCCCTGCTGCACGCCCTGGACGCGCCCGGGCCGGAGGCCGTGCGCTCCGGGATGCGGGTGCGCGTGCGGTGGGCGCGGGAGCGTACCGGCGCGATCACCGACATCGCGTGCTTCGAGCCGTACGAAGAGGGCGGCGCGGCGGGGGAAGCCGTCCCGCACAGCGGCGAGTTCACCGACCCCGTCACCGGCATCACCACCCCCGCCCGCCTCGACTACACCTACTCGCCCGGCCGGGCCCAGACCCGCTACCTGACCGCCCTCGCCGGCCGCCGCACCGTCGGCGAGCGCTGCCCGTCCTGCCGCAAGGTGTACGTACCACCCCGCGGCGCCTGCCCCACCTGCGGCGTCGCCACCCGGGAGCAGGTCGAGGTCGGCCCCAGAGGCACGGTCACCACCTTCTGCATCGTGAACATCAAGGCCAAGAACCTCGACATCGAGGTGCCGTACGTCTACGCGCACATCGCCCTGGACGGCGCCGACCTGGCCCTGCACGCGCGCATCGGCGGCATCCCGTACGACGAGGTGCGCATGGGCCTGCGGGTGGAGCCGGTGTGGAGTGACGACGGCCGCTTCCCGGACCACTACCGGCCGGCCGGCGAACCCGACGCCGACTACGACAGCTACAAGGAGCTGGTCTGATGCGTGAGATCGCGGTCGTCGCCTTCGCGCAGAGCGACCACACCCGCGACACCTCCGACGTCTCCGAGGCCGAACTGCTGCTGCCGGTACTCCAGGACGCACTCGGCCAGGCGGGACTGCGGGCCGGAGAGGCCGACTTCACCTGCTCGGGGTCGTCGGACTACCTCGCCGGGCGGGCCTTCTCCTTCACCATGGCGCTGGACAGCGTCGGCGCCTGGCCGCCCATCGCCGAGTCGCACGTGGAGGCGGACGGCGCCTGGGCGCTGTACGAGGCGTGGGTCAAGCTGCTGACCGGCGAGGCCGACACCGCGCTCGTATACGCGTACGGCAAGACCTCGCCCGGCGAGGTGCGCGACGTGCTCACCCGCCAGCTGGACCCCTACTACCTCGCGCCGCTGTGGCCCGACTCCGTCTCCCTGGCGGCCCTCCAGGCCCAGGCCCTGATCGACGCCGGCGACACGGACGAACGGACGCTCGCCGAGATCGCGGCACGCAGCCGCGCCGACGCGGTGGCCAACCCGCACGCCCAGCTCAGCGGCCCCGTGCCACCCGGCGAGTACGTCGTGCGGCCGCTGCGCACCGGCGACTGCCCGCCGGTCGGCGACGGCGCCGCCGCCGTGGTCCTCGCGGCCGGGGACACCGCACGGCGGCTGTGCGAGCGCCCCGCCTGGATCCGCGGCATCGACCACCGCATCGAGGCACACGGACTCGGCGTACGGGACCTCACCGACTCGCCGTCCGCCCGGCTGGCCGCCGAGCGCGCCGGCGCCTTCGAACAGCCGGTGGACACCGCCGAACTGCACGCGCCCTTCACCGCGCAGGAGGTCGTGCTCCGCAAGGCGCTCCGGCTGGACGACGCGGTACGGGTCAACCCGTCCGGCGGGGCGCTCGCCGCCAACCCCGTGATGGCCGCCGGGCTGATCCGGATCGGCGAGGCAGCGGACCGGATCCGGCGCGGGCAGTCGCGGCGCGCGCTGGCCCACGCCACCTCCGGGCCCTGCCTCCAGCACAACCTGGTCGCCGTACTGGAAGGGGAGCCGCGATGAGCAGGGCCGCAGCCGCGAAGGAGCCCGTCGCCGTCACCGGCGTCGGGCAGACCCGGCACGTCGCGGCCCGCCACGACGTCTCCATCGCCGGACTGGTGCGCGAGGCCGCGCTCCGTGCACTTGAGGACGCCGGGCTGGGCTGGCAGGACGTCGACGCCGTCGTCATCGGCAAGGCCCCCGACTTCTTCGAGGGCCTGATGATGCCGGAGCTGTACCTCGCCGACGCGCTCGGCGCCGTCGGCAAGCCGATGCTGCGGGTGCACACCGCCGGTTCGGTCGGCGGCTCCACCGCCCTGGTCGCGGCCGACCTCGTCGCGGCCCGCGTACACCGCACCGTGCTGACCCTCGCCTTCGAGAAGCAGTCCGAGTCCAACGCCATGTGGGGACTGTCGCTTCCGGTCCCGTTCCAGCAGCCGCTGCTGGCCGGGGCGGGTGGCTTCTTCGCCCCGCACGTGCGCGCCTACATCCGGCGTACGGGCGCGCCCGCCACGGTCGGCTCCCTGGTCGCCTACAAGGACCGCCGCAACGCGCTGAAGAACCCGTACGCCCACCTCCACGAGCACGACATCACCCTGGAGAAGGTGCAGGCGTCCCCGATGCTCTGGGACCCGATCCGCTTCTCCGAGACCTGCCCGTCCTCCGACGGCGCCTGCGCGATGGTCCTCACCGACCGCGCGGGCGCGCGGCGGGCGCCGCGCCCGGCAGCCTGGGTGCACGGCGGGGCGATGCGCAGCGAACCGACCCTCTTCGCGGGCAAGGACTTCGTCTCCCCGCAGGCGGGCAAGGACTGCGCCGCCGCGGTGTACCGGCGGGCCGGGATCACGGACCCGCGCCGGGAGACCGACGCGGTCGAGATGTACGTCCCGTTCAGCTGGTACGAGCCGATGTGGCTGGAGAACCTGGGCTTCGCCGCGCCCGGCGAGGGCTGGAAGCTCACCGAGTCGGGGGTGACGGAACTCGACGGCGACCTGCCCGTCAACCCGTCCGGCGGGGTGCTGTCGGCCAATCCCATCGGCGCCTCCGGCATGATCCGCTTCGCCGAGGCGGCGCTCCAGGTGCGCGGGCAGGCGGGTGAGCACCAGGTCCCCGGCGCGCGGCGCGCACTGGGGCACGCGTACGGGGGCGGCTCCCAGTTCTTCTCGATGTGGCTGGTGGGCGCGGAACCGCCCACCACGTGACACGGGTGCGCACCGCGGTCTGTCGGTCACCGGGCGCGATGGCTAGGCTGACCGCAGCGCCGAACCGGGAGGAGCAGCGACGTGGCCGAGGGCATCACCGAGGAGCGGCTCGCGAACGGGGCCGTGCCGGAGCTGGATCTGACCGGCGCCGCGTGGCAGTCGAGCACCCAGGGGGTGGGCGACGTGCAGGTCGCCTTCGTCGAGGGGTACATCGCGATGCGCAACCGGCGCACACCGGACGTGCCCGCGCTGGTCTTCACGCCGGCCGAATGGCGCGGCTTCGTCCTCGGCGCCCGGCACGGGGAATTCGACCTCACCTGACGTTCCACGAGGACGGGCCCCGAAGCCTCAGGCCAGGACGACACAGCCGCGTTCGCGCAGTGCGCACAGGGGCGCCGCGTCGTGGTCCACGGGGTTCCAGCGCAGGTCCAGTTCGCGCAACGCCTGGAGGCCGCTCAGGGGGCGGGCAGTCCTGTCAGGTGGTTGCCGCGCAGCCACAGCTCCCGCAGGCGCGCGGGGCGGCCGAGGGAGACCGGGAGGTCCGTGAGGGCCGCGTGCTGCGCGCGGAGTTCGCGCAGCCCCGCCATGTCGCCGAGCGACGCACGCAGCCGGCCGACCTGGGGCGGGAGTACGGTCAGCTCGTTCCCGGCGAGGATCAGCACCCGCAGACCGGTACGCGCCCACACGTCGGCGGGCACCGAACGCAGCCCTGCCTCCCAGTGGTTGAGCACCTGCGCGGAGCCGATGGCATTCGTCATGCACGCAGGTTAGTGAGGGACGGCCCGGTGCGCGGGACCGGGCGGCCGTACGGAGAGACGGCCGCAGGCCACCCGGTCGCGCGGGCCGCCGCTATGCCCAGAGCCCCAGCAGGAAGGGGTAGGCGTTCAGCACCGGCGCGGGCCCCTGGATGAGGTCGCGCAGGGTGAAGACGGCGTACTCGGTGCCCTTGGTGGCGAAGAAGTGGACCTCGTCGCCGACGGTGGCGGAGGCGACCGCGTCCGGCGTCTCCCAGCCGTTGGGCAGCTGGCCCAGCCGGATCGGCTGCACCTCGCGGATGTCCGGCGCCCGGAACCGGCCGTCGATCAGCGCCGTGCCCTGCTCGCAGAAGAGCAGGTACTGGGAGTCGTCGGGCCTGGCCGGCGCCGCCTCCAGGACCCGCCCGTACGGCTCCAGCTCCCGGGACGGGAAGTACTCCTCGCTCCGGTCGATGCCGTCGTTGCCCTTGTCGGAGAAGGCGACGGTCAGATCGCCCTTGACGCCCAGGTACGTGCGGTCGCTGTGCCGCGGCGCCCGGGTGACGAAGTCGAAGCCGCCGTGGAACTCCTTGGGCAGGTGCGGGAACTGGGTGCTGATCTTGCGTGGCCCCGCCTCGACGCGGTTGCGCGAGGAGAACCGGATGACCTCGTCGCCGCGGAAGCCGTCGAAGCGGACGAACGGCGTGGTGTCGCCCGGCACGTACTTGGCGACGGTGCCGAAGACCCCGCCGGCGGCCTCCAGCGACGCCTTGAAGACGTGCGCGACGGTGGAGACGATGCCGCCGCCCGGCTCCACCAGCAGCCCGGAGAGCGCGTCGAACACCTTGTCGCCACCGAGCGCCTCGACCGGCTCGAAGGCCCACTGCTGGGCGCCGCGGTAGGCCCCGGTGTTCTCCGTGGACTGGTCGACGGCCGCGCCCACGGCGGCGGCGTTGTCGCGGACGTTCGCCCACAGGCCGCTGTGCAGGTTGGAGATCCGGTACGGATCCTCCTCGACGAGCTGCCAGGACTGGCTGCGGTAGGCGGGGGTGTTCTCCTCCAAGTGCTCCTGGACCAGGGGAGCGCCCTTGTCCTTGCTGCACCTGCGGACCTGGAGGTACCCGCCACTGTTCTGGTTCTGCAGCCGGAAGGTGTTCTCGCCTCCCGGCGCGGACTCCAGCCGCCACGCCTGCGCCGCCCGCTGCGGCCAGTCGTGCAGCCTCTCCTGGACGATGTCCGTGGGAACCTGTTTGCTGTTGCCCTTGGCGGTCAGGTAGAGACCGCTGCTCGTGTTCTTGATCAGGTACGTGCCCTTGGCGCTGACGCTCACGGGAACCTCCTGGGGAGCGGACGGAAATATTTCCGATTCCGGCGCTCCACCCTAGGAGCAGGGACCCCGGGGCGCGACGGTACGGCCATCAGACCCGGCCAAGGTCACGTGCCGGTTCCGGCCCGCCCGCGCACCGCCCACAAGGCCGGATCCCCGCCGCCGCCGTCCCGCCGTTCCGGCTCCACGCGTCAGCAACGACCGGAACAGCACGCAGGACCGGGCGCGGGAGGCCCGGGTCACTGCTGCGCGGGGATGGTGGGCGCCGCTTCGAGCGAGGTCGGCGGTACGGGCCCGTGGTCGCCGCGGGGGCCGAGTTCGGCGGCGCGCGTCGCGTACGCGGTGGCGGGCTCCGGCGGCTGGGTCTGCTGGGTGTCGGCGAGGACGGTGGTCGCCAGGTGCCGCAGCACGTCGGCGTGCGCGTGGAGCATCTGGTGGGTCCTGGTGTCCTCGGGGTCCGCGAGCAGGATGCGGGCGGCGGTGTTGACCGCGCGCAGCCGGGGTTTCTGGGCCGTCCGGTGGGCCCGGGGCAGCGACCGCCAGGCGGTGTTGGCGACGGTGATCAACCGCCACAGGTCGTTGGTGGCCGGGTCGGTGTCGTAGAACCGCAGCCCGTACCGGCCGACGAGCCAGTAGGAGACGGACAGCGCCACGGCCATCGCGAGGTCGAACCCCATCCAGACGCGTGCCAGTTGGTCGCGGTCGATGACCACGTCGACGAGCAGGGCCACGCCCGCGCCGCCCGCACCGAAGAGGACCGAAGCGATGACGCCGAAGAACGCGCAGGCCGGAACGATGCCGATCCCGTTCTCGCTGTCCACCCGGAGGAGCCCCTGCCAATGGGGCGCCAGGTAACGGGCGTAGCGGACGGGTTTCGGGGCGGGTTCCGTGACGGCGATCCTTTTCGCCCAGCTCACGGCCATCAATACTCACTCCTCTATCGGCTGCTGACGCAACGGCTCACATCCCCACCAACGAATCACGGAAATAGCGGATACGCTCGCTCTGGTCAAGCAACCGTTTCTGCTGCGCTGTTTCCTCCGGACAGCCGGGCGCATTCGGGGGGCGTATTGCGCCCTCCCGGGCAACAAAAAAAGGGGCGGTCGGCCGGTTTCGGGTATTTTCCGTACGACGGACCGTACACCCGGTTTCCGGCCCGGCCGAGGAAACGCGAGCGGATTTCCCCGAAGCGTCGGCGAGGCCCGGATCCCGGTGAATACCCGGCAGCGTGCGGCCGTTGACCTCCGCGCCCTGAAAGTGATTTCCGGCGGCCGCCGCGGGACCCGGGCGGCCGCCGGGAGGTCAGCGGGCGGAGCGGTGGCGGCGGGCGCCGCTCTTCGTCTGCGCGTGCCGCGTCGAGGGCGTCGGCGCCGGGCCCGGTTCGAGCTGGCGGATGAGCTGGTGGAAGCAGAGCAGCACGGTGACCGGCGGCAGCCCCGCGACGGTGATGCCGGCCGGTGTCGTGGGGGCCTTGGCGATGCACAGCACCGTGGCGACGGCGGCGAAGAAGATGACCACGCACCACGAGTGGGCGGTGCGGCGCCGGTGGGCGCGGGCCCGCAGGATGGACAGGATGGCCGCGACCCACGGGCCGTAGACCAGGAGCGGCCACAGCTGGGCGATGTGCGGTGAGGTGGCCTCGCCGGCCAGCGCCCGCAGCGGCGGGTAGGAGGCCACCGCGGCCAGCAGGCCGACCGCCACCACGATCACGGCCGTCAGGACCACGGTGACCACGCTGAGCGTGCGGCGCCAGGACCGGGTACCGCCGCGCGCCGGGTTGCGGGCGGCGCGTACGAAGGACGGCTTGCGGTGGCTGTGGGGTTCGGACGCCGGCAACGCGTCGGCCACGCGGGGCTGTTCGGCGGTGTCCAGGAGCTGGGCCAGCTCGGCGTCGAGGTCGTCCGGCACCAGCCGGGCCGCGTCGTAGGCGTAGGCGTCGGCCAGGCTCTCGTGGGCGGGCTGGTCGCGGAAGAGGGGACCGTCGGTGAGCCCGAACGCGTAGGACAGGTCGGGCTCGTGGGTGGCTTGGGCGGGGATCCGGTACCCGTCGGCGGTGGACGGCATCAGGAGATGAAGACTGGGGGGATCGTACACGGCAACTTCCCTGCGGGCGGTGCGGCGGCGGTGGTCCCGGTCGGTCAGGTGGTGCGGTCCGCTCTCAGCACCGCCGGGGTTCCGGGCCGTATTCGGCTTCGGCCTGCTGCGACCACAACGCGGCCCTGATCCGGTCGAGTTCCGCGCCGAGGCGTTCCAGCAGATCATCGGAGTGCTGCGGGCGCACGTATTCCCTTTCGCTTTCCGGCTCGGCCTGCGCACGGTCGCCGGCGGAAGGGACGGGGACACACTCGGGCTTGAAGAACCGCCGTCCGAGGCGCCGCACCGGCTGCTGGAGGGGGAGAGGAGTGTCAGGCATACATGCGGAACGAACAGGGCCGACTCGAAGGGACGGGTATGCGGCCCTACTGAACTCAAGTAGACGTGGAGGGTGCGAAGAGGAGGTGATCGGAAAGAATGGTTGTTTCCCGCGGGGTTCCGGCTTCGCCGTGGCCGGCCCTATACCACCGGGTCCCGCCTCGCGTCATCAGGGCGTCTGGCGGCGCGTTCACCGCCGGCGGCCCGGGCGTGCCGCCCCGCCGCCGCGAACGGTTGTCCGCCCGGACGCGCCCACCTCGGCAGCGGAACGTTACTGCTCATACGGGGGCGGCTCCGGCGCGCGACGGACCGTTTCAGCGTAGCCCGCACCGGTGAGCCGACCCCCACTCCGACGCGCCCCCCGAAGAAAGTATGACCAGGAGACCGGCCGGTCGGCCCGGGTAGGTAATGGGGCGACTCCCCACCCGTCCCCGTACCGCCCCCGGGCAGCCCTTCGCGGCGGCCCGGAACACCAGCCGAGCGAGGTGCTCCGTGAAGGCAACCCACGGCGAGGCCGGCGTCCGCACACCGCGCGGCGCGGCGCACACGCAGAACGCCTGGACGGTGTCGGCGGCGCCCGGAGGCATACCCCTGCTGGGACACGCGCTCCCGCTGTGGCGGCGGCCGCTCGACTTCCTGGCCGCACTGCCCGACCACGGCGACCTGGTGGCGATCCGCCTCGGGCCGCAACGCGTCTGGCTGGCCTGCGACCCGGCCCTGGTGCAGCAGATCCTCATGGACCCGCGCACGTACGACAAGGGCGGCCCGCTCTACGACACGATGCGCATGGTGCTCGGCAACGGCCTGGTCACCTGCTCCCGGACGGCGCACCGCAGGCAGCGCCGGCTGGCCCAGCCCTGCTTCCGGCCGTCCCGCATCGCCGACTACGCGGGAGTGATGAGCGCCGAGATCGGCGCCGCCGTCGAGGAGTGGCGGCCCGGGCAGACGCTGGACGTCACCGACGCGATGATGGACCTCTCGGCCAGGGTGACCACCGGCGTGCTCATGTCCACCTCCCTCGCCCCCGGCCTCGCCGCCGACGTACGCGGCTGCCTGGGCACCGTCATGCGCGGCGTGCTGCTTCGCGCCGTCGTCCCCCTCGGCCCCCTCTACAAGCTCCCCACCCCGGGCAACCGCCGCTTCGACCGGGCGCTGGCCCGGCTGCACGGCATCATCGACGGCATCATCGCCGAGCGCCGCGCCGCTCCGGACGAGCACGACGACCTGCTGGCCACCCTCCTGGCGGCCACCGACGACGACCGGGAGGACGACGACGCCGGCCGGAGCACCGGCGGACGCTGCCCGGTGGACCACACCCGCGACCACCCCGTACCACCGCCCGCCACCAGGGAGGCCACCGACGCCAAGGAACCGCTCACCGACCAAGAGGCCCACGACCAGCTGATGACCTTCCTGGTGGCCGGGATCGAGACCACCGCGCTGGCGCTCGCATGGACGTTTCACCTCCTGTCGCGGCACCCCGAGGAAGAACGCCGGCTGCACGCCGAGGCCGACAGCGTGCTCGCCGGCCGCCCGCCGGGACCCGGCGACCTCCCCAGGCTCGGCCACGCCCGGCGCGTGGTCACCGAAGCCCTGCGCATGTATCCCCCCGGCTGGGCCCTGACCCGCGTGACCACCACCGAGACCACCCTGGCCGGCCGGCGGCTGGCCCGGGGAAGCACGGTCCTGTACAGCGCCTACGTGCTGCACCAGGACCCGGTCGCCTTCCCCGACCCCCAACTGTTCGACCCCGACCGATGGTTGCCGGAACGGGCAGGGAGCGTTCCGAGCGGTGCGATGCTCCCGTTCGCCGCAGGCAACCGCAAGTGCATCGGCGACCACTTCGCGATGACCGAAGCCGTGCTCGCCCTTGCCGCCATCGCCGCGCGCTGGCGCCTGCGCCCGCTGTCCGCCAGGACCGTACGACCGGTCCCGGCGGCGGTGCTGAGCCCGGGCCCGCTGCCCATGGTCTGCGAGCCACGCGGCCGCCGCCCGGGTGGCGGAGCGCCGGCCGTGCCAACTGAAGCACCGTGAACATGGAGAGAGAACCATGCAAGCAACAGGCTACGGCGTCCCGGAATCCGACCTGCCCGCCGCCCGTTGGGGCCAGGTCCGACTGGCGCGAGACCGGGCGGACGGCGAACCGGACGGCACGACGGCGCGCTCCGCCGTCGAGATCCCGCCGCTGTTCTGCCCCATCCCGGCAGCGCCGCACCACGAGACCGCCGCGATCGAACGGCGCGTGGTGGACTGGATGGCGCAGTTCGGATTCTGCGACGACGACTTCCACCACGCCCAGGTCATCGCCAACCGCACCGCCGAGTGGGCGTGCCGGATCGCCCCCGGCGGCACGGCCGACCCGCTGCAGATCGGCGCCGACTGGTCCTGCCTGGGCCTGCTGCTGGACGACGTGTACCTGGACGGCGGCCTCTACAGCCGGCACCCGGAACGGTTCCTCCCGATGGCCGTCCGGGTCATCCACGGTGCCGACCACCCCGAGACCACCGACGACGAGACGGCCGACCCGTACACGGCGGCTTTCGGCGAGGTCTCGCACCGCTACCGCAGTTACGCCTCCGGCACGGTCGTACGACGGTGGATCGACGGCGTTGCCGAATGGTTTCTGGCGGCGTCGGTGGGCCTGGCCCAGCGGGCGTCGGGCACCGTGCCGAGCCTGGCGGAGTATCTCGTCATCGGGCCGCGGGACCGCGGCACCAAGGCGTCCATCGCCGTCATCGAGATGGCGGAGGGCACCTCACTGCCCAACGAGGCGGCGGAGACACCCCGGATACGGGCCCTGACGCAGATCGCGTCGGCCCTGGTGACCTTCGCCAACGACGTCTACTCCTACCACCGCGAGGTCAAGGAGCAGTCGCTGGAGTCCAACCTCGTCGGCGTCCTGGAGCACGAGCTGCGCGTGCCGCCCCAGGAAGCCATGGCCAGGGCCGCGGCGCTGCACGACCGGCTGATGTGCCTGTACGTCACCCTGCGGGACCGTACCGCCTACCGCGCCGCCCCAGAAACCCGCTGCTACCTGGGGCAGTTGGACCACTTCATCCGGGGCAACCTGGACTACAGCGCCGTCACCCCGCGCTACCGGACCGACCCGAGTGCCGTCCCCGACCCGGCACCCGCTTTCGGTGTATGGGCGGACTCGCCCTGTGATGGGAGCCTCGAACCGCTGCCGCTGCGCCCCGTCGCGTGGTGGTGGGACCAGCTGAGCCCCGCGGTGTGAGGCGCCGGCGGCATCCGCCGGCGCCGTGGCCCCAGGGCCCCGGCGGGTCTTCCCGGCCCCCGCGGCCCGTCGAACCTCTTTGGTACCCGCGGTGCCGGCCCCCGGGGGCCGGCACCCGTACCGGCAGGAAGGGTGAACCGGTGTGAGTGCAAAGCCCCGTGTCGTCGTGGTGGGTGGCGGTATCGCCGGCCTGTCCGCGGCGTTCCGGCTCCAGCAGGCCGGATGCGAAGCCGTCGTCCTGGAGAGCGCGGGACCCGAGGCGGTCGGCGGCCGGATGGCCACCGTCGACGTCTCCGGATTCGCCGTCAACCGGGCGGCGACCATCCTCATCAACAGCTACCGCGACCTGATACGCCTGATCGCGGCGGCCGGCCTGGCGGGCGAGGTGGTGCCCGGATCCGACCTGTTCGGCCTGGTGCGCGGCGGCCGGGTGGACCGGGTCCGCCTCGGCTCCCGCCGGCAGCTCGCCACCGGCGGGCTGCTGACCAGCTTCCCCCTCGCGGACGTCGCCAAGCTGCTGCGGGACTACCGCCGCATCCGCCCCTTGCTGACGCCGCACGACATGTCGGCGATGGCCGCGGCCGACTTCGAGTCCGTGCACCAGTACGCGACCCGCCGTGGCCTGCGTCCCGAGACGCTGGAGTACCTGCTCGACCCGCTGGTCTCGGGCCTGTGCCTGGGCGAGCCCGAAGAGGTCTCGGCCGCCATGCCGTTCGTCTTCATCGACGTCATCCTGTGCGGCGGTGGCTTCTTCACCTCGCGCGAGGGCGTGGGCTTCCTGCCCAAGGGGCTGGCCAGGCAGCTCACCGTCGAGTACCGCGCGCGGGTCACCTCGGTCGAGGACCGCGGGGACGAGGTGGCCGTCACCTGGCACCGGCCGGGCGAGGCGGAGCACCTGGAGACCGCGGCCGCCTGCGTGCTGGCCGTGCCGCCGCCGCAGGTACCGCAGCTGTACGCACAGCTCACGGCCGACCAGCGCGAGTTCCTGGACGACGCCCCGTACGCGCGAAGCGTCCACGTCGCCTTCGGGCTGGACCGGCCCACGGCGGAACGGGCGATGCTGGTGCAGGCGTCCCGCGTCGAACACCCCGACCTCTGCGCCTTCGTGCTGGAGCACAACCTCTCCCCGCAGCGCGTGCCGGAGGGGACCGGGCTGGTCATGACCCACCTGCGCGGCGCGTGGTCGGACCGCAACTGGGACCTGGGGGACGACAAGGTGGTCGACCACGTCCTGGCGGGCGTCCGGCGGCTCGGCATCCTGCCCGAGCTGGCACGCCACACGACGATGACGCACATCTGGCGCGTCTCGCCGTGCCTCATCGGGCGCCGACCGGGGGACTACCGGGCCATCGCCCGGTTCGCAGCCGGGTTCCGCGCCGACGGCCGCGTCCAGCTCGCGGGCGGCGACTACTTGGGCCACTCGACCACCAACAGCAGCGTGTGTTCCGGGGAGCAGGCCGCCAGGAACCTGCTGAACCGGCTGCGTACGGAAGGGGCGCTCACCCCGACGCGCCGCTGACCCGCCCGCGGTGGCCTGAACCGGCCCCAGGCAGCCCCGATTCACCCGTGAGAGTGGCGACTTGCGGGTGGATCGAGCGTGCGCGGACCGGTACGTGCGGGCGCGTATAGCACGGTCGGGCCCCCGATGTGCAGCGTGTCGCTCATCCTGGTTACCGCGGGTCCGTATCGGCGTACGCTCTGCGCTATCCGCAGGCAGAGTGCGACCCAAGCGGCCCGCGCTCACGGCGGGCGGGACGAGCCGGCGCGGCGAACGGATTCGGTCATGGCTGAGTGGGAACACGTGCGTGACGTACGACGGGGCTTGCTCGAAAGGAACACCGAACTCGGCGCCCTGGACGCGGCCCTGACCCGGCTCTGCGGGCCGGGGGACGGGCCGGCCGCCGCCCGGCGCGGCGGTCTGCTCTCCTTCGCCGGACCGGCGGGCATGGGCAAGACCGCGCTGCTCGCCGAGGTGCGCGCCCGCGCCGCTGCCTACGGCTGCACCGTGCTCTCCGCACGCGGCGGCGAGCACGAACAGGGCATGGCGTTCCACGTCGTGCGCCAGCTCGTGCAGCCGGTGCTGGCCGCGTACGACGACGACTACCGCACCGTACTGGGCAGTTGGTACGGCATCGTCGCGCCCGCCGTCGGCCTCGTCGCCGACGCGGGCGGCAGCAACCCCGACCCCACCGGAGTCCGCGACGGCCTGGACTGGCTGCTGACCCGCTTCGCCGTGCAGCAGGCGCCCACCGTGCTGGTCCTGGACGACGCCCACTGGGCCGACCAGGAATCCCTGGGCTGGCTGACCGCCTTCGTGCCGCGGGTCGAGGAGCTCCCGATGCTCGTCGTGGTCGCGTACCGGCCCGAGGAACTCACCCGCGGCGCCGACCCCTTCCGGCGGCTGGCCGAGCGCCACGCCTCCCGGCCCTTCCCCCTCACCCCGCTCACCTGCGACGCGGTCGCCAGCATCGTCCGCGAGGCGCTCGGCGACGGCGTCGAGGACAAGTTCTGCACCGAATGCTGGGCGGTCACCGACGGCAACCCCTTCGAGACCGTCGAACTCGCCGCCGGGCTCAGCGAACGCGGCGTCAGGGGCAGCCGCGACGACCTGCCGGCACTGCGCGAACTGGCCTCGGCGGTCAAGGGGAAGGGTCTGGTCGACCGGCTGGACCGGCTCGGCGGCGCGGCCGTCCGGCTCGCCTGGGCCACCGCCGTACTGGGCACCTCGGCCACCCTCGACGTGACCGCCGGCGTCGCCGCCCTGGGCAGCGAGTCCGCGGTCGACATCGTCGCCCAGCTGCGCGAGGCCCGCATCCTCGCCCCGGCCGACGGCCCGGACGGCACCCTGCAGTTCGTCCACCCGCTGATCGCCACCGCCGTCCACCGGGCCATCCCCACCGCGCTGCGCGTCGGCATGCACAACATGGCCGCCGAAGCGTCGTGGAGGCCGGGCTCGGGCCGACGGTCGCCGCGCGGCACCTGATGGAGGTGCCCTGCCAGGGCGACGACTGGGTCGTCCAGCGGCTGCGCCAGGCCGCACGCGAGTACGTACGGGCCGGGGCGCCCGACGCCGCCCGCCGCTTCCTGGCCCGCGCCCTGCGGGAGCCGCCCTCGCCCGAACAACGCGCCGCCGTCCTCTTCGAGCTGGGCGCCGCCACCTTCCTCACCGCACCCGAGGTCACCGTCAACTACCTGCGCGAAGCCCTCGACGAACCGGACATCGAACCCGAGCTGCGCGAGGCCGTCACCTACCGGCTGGCCCAGGCGCTCGCCCACACCGACCAGGTCGCCGAGGCCGCGGCGGTCGCCGCCGCGGAGGCCCGGCGCACCAGCCTGCCCGGCACCCGGCTGCGGATGCAGGCCGAGAACTTCGTCTGGAGCGCCTTCCGGGCCGACGAACCGGACTCCGCGGCCCGCTCCCGCAGGCTGTCCCGGCTCGCCGACCACCTGGCCGGCGGCAGCCTCGCCGAGCGCTACATCCTGGGCCTGCGCGCCTGGGACTGCGTGGTGCACGGCGAGCCCGCGGCCACCGCCCTGCGCTACGCCGAAGCCGCGCTGGTCGGCGGGCTGAGCTGGACGGAGGACAACCGCGGCTTCGAGGTGCCGGTCGCCGTCGCCATGACGTTCATGTACTGCGACCAGCCGGGCCGCGCCGAGGAACTGTTCAACCGCGGCATGGCCGAGTGCGAGCGCAAGGGCTGGCGCGGCGCCCACCTGGCCTTCGGCCACGCCCTGCTCGGCTACATCCGCTACCGCCGCGGCGCGCTGGCCGAAGCCGAGGCCCTGGTCCGCGAGGGGCTGCGGATCGCCGAACGCGTCGGCGGCGCGGTACCCGCCCAGTGGTACGCCATCGGCATCCTCATCGAGATCCTGCTCGCCCGCGGCCGCGTCCAGGACGCGCAGGACCTCGCCGACCGCTTCGGCTACGGCGACGTGGTGCCCAACGCCGTCGTCTACCCCGACTCCCGCACCGTCTACAGCGAGCTGCTGATGGCCCGCGGCCTGCACCGGCACGCCGAGCACCACCTCAAGGCGGTCGGCCGGCGGCTGGAGGCGCGCGGCATGCGCAACCCGGCCTGGTGCCCCTGGCAGCTGCACCTCGCCCGCGCCACGGCGCTCACCGACAGCCCGCGCGCCGTCGAACTGGCCGAGGAAGGCGTACGGCGGGCCCGCAGGTTCGGCACCCCGACGGCGGTCGGCGAGGCGCTGCACTGCGCCGCCACCGTGATCGGCGGCGGGCAGGCACTCAAGCTGCTCGCCGAGGCCGTACGGGAGCTGGAGCACTCGCCCGCCGGATACGCGCTGGCCGAGGCCCTGGTCGACCACGGCGCGGCCCTGCGCCGCGCCGGACTGCCCCAGGACGCCGCCGAGCACCTCTACCGCGGCCTGGAGGGTGCGGTGCACTGCGGGGCCGACGGCCTGGCGGCCCGCGCCCGCGACGAGCTGTCCGCCGCGGGCCTGCGCCCCCGCCAGCTCCACAACTCCGGCACCGAGGCGCTCACCGCGCAGGAGCGGGCGGCGGCCGAACGGCTCGCCCTCGGCTGGTCCCCCCGCCGCATCGCCGAGGAGCTGGCCGTCCCGGAAGCGGTCGTGACCCGTCTGCTGTCCAGCGTCTGCCGCAAAATGGGCACGGACTACGCCGGGCTGCCCCGGCTGCTGGAGACCTCCGCGGCGGCCACCGAACCGGCCGGGCCGCCGCGGGGTTGACGCGGGGCCCGCCGGCCGGCGGCAGCCACGTACGATGGCGGTATGTCCTTCCTCCGCCGCCGCAGCGCAGCCACGCCCGCCGGGCCTGACTTCGACGTCCTCGCCATGGACCCCGGGGACTGGCCCGGCAACCTCGGAGCGGGGCTGCTGCCCGCCCCCGACGGCAGCTGCCAGGGAGTCTTCCTCCGCTACGACCTGTTCGGCGGCCGCGGACCCGCGATGGTCATCGGCAACCTCCCGGAGGGCTCCCCGGCGCGCGAGCCGGGCGAAGGCGAGGTGCCGTTCGAGGTGGCGCAGCTGCTTGCCGCGCTCGGCAACGACGAGCCGGTCACCGTCGTCGAGACCGAGGACACGCCGGTCATGCACGACGACAACCTGCTGATCGTCAAGCGCATCAAGTGCTCGGAGGGCCGGATCTCCTGCGCGCAGTTCGACCGCAGCGACGGCGTGCTGGTGACCATCGCCTGCTGGGACCGGCCGATCACCGACGACCTGTACGCCCTGCTCAAGCCGCTGCCCGCGGAGATGTTCCAGCAGGGCTGAGAGCCTGTGTCAGGAGGACCGCGCCCGGCTGCCGGCCGGGCGCGGCATGCCCGCTACCGGTGTGACGGGCGGATGTCGACGTCCGCTGCCCGTACGTACCCCACCCGGTGCCCCACCTGGATCTCGTAGTAGACGTCCTTGCCGCGCACGACGGTGTGCCCCGAGACGTCGAACGTCGGCGCGTAGAAGTACTCGCCGCGCACCCGGTTGCCGACGGCGTACCGCTGCCCGGCCAGGAGCTTGTACGGCAGTGGCGTGACGGCCTGCACCGGCACCCCGGGCGGGTAGGCCGCCTGCTCCGGGTACGCCCGTCCGTACACCGGGATGTCCGCGCGGCCGGCCTTCGGCGTGGCCACCGGGCCCTTCGCGTCAACCGCCGTCGGCTGCGCCGCCGGATTGTGGAACCACGCCTTCTGGCCGAGGTACCAGATGGCGGTCCACTCGCCCCGGCGCTCCGCGACCGCGTACCGCTGGCCGGTGGTGGCGCGGGCGCCGGTGTCGTTCACGCCGGTCGTCGAGGGGCTGCCGTCAGGGCGCAGCCCGATGTCCCTGACCAGCGGCGCGCTCGCACTGGGCTCGGTGTGCAGCCGTACGGCGGTCGAGCCGTGTGGCGGGCACGACCGGCCCGGCGTGACGCAGTCCGTGTAGACGGGCCGGTGCCGGTCGTAGTCGGGGCGGATGGTCACCAGGCCGCCGTCGGGGCCCGCCGTACGGACGAACGGCCTGCCCAGCAGCCGGAAGTAGTGTGCCCAGTCCCAGTACGGGCCCGGGTCGGTGTGCATGCCCTTGATCGTGGCGGGCGTCGTGCCCGGCACGTTGTCGTGACCGATGATGTGCTGCCGGTCCAGCGGCAGGTCGTACTTGTGTGCCAGGTACCGCACCAGCCGTGCCGAGGCCCGGTACATCGCTTCCGTATACCAGGCGTCCGGCGCCGCGAGGAACCCTTCGTGCTCGATGCCGACGGAGTGCGCGTTGACGTACCAGTTCCCCGCGTGCCAGGCGACGTCCTTCGTCGGCACGTGCTGGGCGATCAGCCCGTCCGCCGACCGGATCGTGTAGTGCCACGACACGTACGTCGGGTCCTTGATGAGCTTGAGCGTCGTCTCCCAGGATCCCTCGGTGTCGTGGACGACGATGGCGTCGACACTCTGGTCCCCGGGCCGGTCCGCCTTGTCGTGGTTGCCGTAGTCGCCGTCGCCGAACTCCTCGTACGGTGCCGGCACGGACACGCACGAGACCGTGTGCGGGCATTCCAGACGGGCCCGGTCGGCGGCCGCGCCAGGGGACCGCAGCCCCAGGCGCCCGAGCTGCGCCCGGTCGGCCGTCACCCCGGGCACGGCGGGCAGCGTCACCCGCTGGCCCGAGTCGGTCGTACGGGACTGGCCGTGCCGGAGCACGTCGTACACGTCGTCGGCGAAACCCGCCGCGGTCCGGACGTCGTCCGCGCCCGAATAGCGCGCGACGGCGCCGTACCAGCGGGCGGGATCGGCGGTGTGCAGCCCGAGGCGGCGCTGCTCGGCGGCGAGCAGCGCCGCGCCGCCGCCGATGTTGGCCGCCGGGTCCTTGCGCAGCCGCTCGGCGGGCAGCCCGGTCAGCGCGGCCGCCCGGTCCAGGGTCCGCAGGCGCGCCGGGAGCGCGGTGGTGGCCGGCAGCTGCGCGCGGACCTGCTTGCGGGGGCGCGAGCCGTCGCCGCGCGGGTCCTCGCCGCCCTCGCCGTGGTGCGGCCGCTCGGCCAGCGCCGTACGGGCGTCGGTCAGGTGCATGGGGCCGTAGCCGCCGGTCACACTGGGCGCGCCGCCGTGCCCGTCCCAGCGCGACTCCATGTACGCGACGGCCAGCAGGACGCTCTCCGGCACCCGGTAGCGCGCGGCGGCTTCGGCGAACGCCCGCTGGAGGGTGCCGGCGTCCTGCTGCTGCGCCGTGGCGCGGGGCGGCCCCGCGAGGGCGGACGGCGCGGCCGAGACCAGGGGCAGCAACAGGGCCGCCGCCGCGGCGGCGGTGGCGGCCCTGTGCGCTCTGGAACGGGGGGTTCTCTTCTCGTCTTCCGGGGCGGATCCTCGCAATGCAGCCTCCTCTGGCCGACCGGACCGAGCCGGGGCGTCTGACGGATGGTGTGCATACGGCCGTGCGCGGGACCGGACTTGTCGAATACAGCTATCGCCTGGCCGACGATCCGTCAATCACCGTGCGCCACAAGGGTTTCGCATGTCAGCACGCGTACCGGAGCCGCATTCGAGGAGCGGCCGCACGCGGACGTACGTGAGCGGCGCGCCCGCACTCGGACGCGCCGCTCATACCCCCCTTGGCGGATCAGCGGGTGCCGACCGCGGCCCGCACCGCACGGCGTGCCATCTGGCAGTCGTCGTGCAGCCGGCGCAGGAGCAGCCGCTGCTCCTCGCCCGCCGCCAGCGCACCGGGCTGTCCCGGACCCGGCGTGCCCGTCGGCGTGGGCTCGCGCATGGTGCGCTGTACGGCGGTCTCGTACCGCCGTATTTCGCGGGTGAGCACCAGCATCAGATTGACCAGGAAGGCGTCCCGCGCGGTCGGCCCGGCGGCCTGCGCGAGCTGGCTGACCTGACGGCGCGCCACGGGGGCGTCGCCGAGCACCGACCACAGCGTGGCGAGGTCGTAGCCCGGCAGGTACCAGCCGGCGTAATCCCAGTCGAGCAGCACCGGACCGGCGGGGGAGAGCAGGACGTTGTTCAGCAGCGCGTCGCCGTGGCAGAACTGGCCCTGGGTGTGGGCGAGACCGTGCAGCAGCTTCTGCAGGTCGCCCAGATCCCGGTCGGTCAGCAGGCCGAGGTCGTGGAAGCGCCCGATGCGGCCCGCGTAGTCCAGCGGCGCGTCGAACATCCCGGCCGGCGGCCGCCAGAGGTTGACCCGGCAGATCGCGCCGAGCGCGGCCCGTACGTCCGCGCGCGGTGGCGCTTCGGTCGGATGCCGTTGGAGGGAGGCGACCCGGCCGGGCATCCGCTCGACGACCAGGGTGCAGTTCTCGGGATCCGCGGCGACCAGCCTGGGTACGCGCACCGGGGGGCGGTGGCGTACGAAGGCCCGATAAGCAGCTATTTCGTGCCGGAACCGCTCGGCCCATGCGGAGGAGTGGTCCAGTAAACACTTGGCGACCGCGGTCGTGCGGCCGGTGGTGCCCACCAGGAGGACGGACTTGCCGCTCCGGCGCAGCACCTGGACCGGATGGAACTCGGGGCAGATGCGGTGCACGGAGGCGACCGCGGCGCGCAGCTGGGCGCCCTGGGGGCCGGACAAGTCGAGTCTCCCGCTGAGCGGTTGGGCACCTCCCCCTTGCGCCCGCCGGTTGCGGCCGCCGGAGAGGCCGGAGACCGCCCCCGGAGACTGGGAGGGGTCGAGATACGGTCCGCTTCCCGGAGGCTGCGGACGGTACGGCCGGTTCGGGGCGCTCACGGCGGACGATGCTGCGTACATGGGTGAAACAGATCCCTTCGTGCGCCGACGAGTTGCGTGCGGCTCCCGGCCCGATGAACGGGGCCCCGAAAGGCTCCGATTCCGGTGTCCGCACCCTGGGGAATGCGGTACCGACACCGGGCCGGGGGCTGCACTTCTACAGAACACGCGGGCGCGGGTGGCAGACCATCTGGCGCACCCTGGCGAACCCTGGCGAATGCTCGCGGGCGTCCGGGACGCCCGTTACTGTCAAGTCAGTCGAGGAACCTGGGGGCTTGACGTGGACAGGGAGCCGAACACCCGTCTCGCGGACCTTTTCGGTCTGGCCGGCTGGTCCAAGGGAGAACTCGCGAGACTGGTCAACCGGCAGGCGGCCGCCATGGGGCATCCGCAGCTGGCGACCGACACCTCGCGGGTCCGGCGCTGGATCGACACGGGGGAGACCCCGCGCGACCCGGTTCCCAAGGTGCTGGCGGCCCTGTTCACCGAGCGTCTCGGCCGTGTCGTAACCATCGAGGACCTCGGGTTCGGTCGCTCCGGGCGCGCGGGGAAGAAGCAGGCCACGGACGGTCTCCCGTGGCCGCCCGAGCGGACGGCGGCGGTCCTCACGGAATTCACGGGAATGGACCTCATGCTCAACCGACGCGGCTTGGTGAGCGCGGGCGCGGCACTCGCCGCCGGCTCCGCGCTCAGCAGCGCCATGCACGACTGGCTGCACACCGATCCGGCGCTGGCAGCCGACGCCCCCCGATTCGACGACCCGTTTGCCGACCACACCATCGACCAGATCGGCTTCGACCGCTACGAGGCGGCCCCCGTGGGGTCGCAGGAGATCGACGCCCTGGAGCGCTCGGTCGAGGTCTTCCGCGCCTGGGACGCGGCCCGCGGCGGCGGGTTGCAGCGCAAGGCCGTGGTGGGCCAGCTCAACGAGGTGGGCGGGATGCTCGCCTACCGCCACCCCGAGCACCTCCAGCGCAGGCTGTGGGGGGTGGCGGCCAACCTCGCCGTCCTGGCGGGCTGGATGTCCCACGACGTGGGGTTGGAACCCACCGCCCAGAAGTACTTCGTCATCGCGGCCCACGCGGCGCGTGAGGGCGGCGACCGCCCGCGCGCGGGCGAGGCGCTGTCCAGGGCGGCCCGCCAGATGGTGCACCTGGGCCGTCCCGACGACGCCCTGGACCTGATGAAGCTGGCCAAGTCGGGCTCCGGGGGGGAGACCCTGCCGCGGACCCGCGCGATGCTCTTCACCATCGAGGCGTGGGCCCAGGCGACCAAGGGGCACGGCCAGGCCATGCGCCGCACCCTGGGCGAGGCGGAGGAGCTGTTCGTCTCCGACAAGGGTGACGTGCCTCCGCCGAGCTGGATGCAGATGTTCGACGAGGCGGACATGCACGGCATGCAGGCACTGGCCTTCCGTACGCTCGCCGAGCACGACCCGCAGGCGGCGAAGGTCGCCCAGCTCCATGCCAAGGAGGCGCTGCGGCTGCGCGAGAAGGGCCGGCAGCGGTCACAGATCTTCGACTACCTCTCCCTGGCCTCGGCGTGCTTCATCGGGAACGACCCCGAACAGGCCGACCGGTACGCCCGGCTGGCGCTGGTGTCCATCAAGGAGAACTCCTCGCACCGCACCTGGGACCGGCTGCGCGAGATGTACCGGCTCACCGGCCAGTACTCGGACTACGGCCAGATCCAGGACCTGCGGGAGGAGATCCAGCGCGTCATGCCGAAGGCCAAGTCCAAGGGGCTCGGTCCCGGGCTGGGACCGGTGGGCAAAAGCATGCGGATCTGACATCCGCGTACGACGGCGTACGCGGGAACCCTACGACAGAGTCCGGAAGACAGCAGACCATCGGGCGGCCCGGACCACGCCGCTCTCCGTCACCCGCTCACCCTGGCGACCAGCACACACGCGTCGTCCTCGCGTTCGGCGCTGCCGAACTCCTCGGCGACGACGCGGACACAGTCCTGCGCGTTACGGGCCGCGGCGAACCGCGGTGCCAGCGACAGGAGGCGCTCGGTCCCCTCGTGGGGCGCGAGCGTGCCGTGCGACCGGCGCGGCACCAGTCCGTCGGTGTGCAGCACCAGCAGGTCGCCCGGTGCCAACTGCTCTGTGCGCTGGGTGTAATGGGCGCCGGTGGTGGCGCCGAGCAGTACGCCCTCCGGGGGGCGCAACGGGCTTCCCGTGCCGTCGCGGAACAGCAGCGGTGCGGGATGCCCGGCCTGGGCCCAGACCAGCCGACGGGTGGCGGGGTCGAAGCGGCAGCACACCGCGCTGCCGAGCGCGGGCTGCGCGGAGACGTCGAGCAGCTGGTTGAGGTGGCCCATCAGCGGGCCCGGATCCTGCCCGGACACCGCCATGCCGCGCAGCGCGCCGAGCACCATGGCCATGGCCGAGGTGGCGGTGGCGCCGTGGCCGGTGAGGTCGCCGACGCTCAGCAGCGTTCTGCCGTCCGGAAGTTGCAGGGCGTCGTACCAGTCGCCGCCGATCAGGGCGCTGGTGCCGGAAGGGAGATAACGCGCGGCGAGGTCGAGTGCGACGGGCCCGCCTTGCGGGAACCGCAGGGAGCCGCGCCACGGCGGCAGCACGGCTTCCTGCAGTTCGACCGCAAGCCGGTGCTCGGTCCGCGCCTGATGCCGTTGGCGCTGCAGCGAGTCACGGGTCTCGCGCACCGCCCGCTGGCTGCGGCGCAGCTCGCTGACGTCCCGCAGCACGGCCCACATGCATGCGGTGCTTCCGTCGGCTTCGAGCACCGGCTCGCCCACCATGTGCACCGTGCGCACGCTCTGGTCGGTGCGCACGATGCGGAATTCGCCGTCGATCGGACGGCCGTCGACCAGGCAGTCGGTGACCATCGTGGTCAGCAGCTGCTGGTCCTCGCTGAAGACCAGGGAGGGCAGCTCGTCCAGGGTCAGCGGCCCGTCCGCCGGCTCCCGGCCGAAGATCCCGAACAGCTCCTCCGACCAGCTCACCTCGTCGGTGAGCAGGTTCCACTCGGCGCTGCCGACCCGGCTGAGCAGCGAGCCGGCCGGGGGCCCGTCCTCGGGCGGCGCCACGGGCAGCTCGTCACGCGGGTAGCCGTCGTCCGGCGCGTCCGCGGCCGCCTCCGGGTCGGCGGGCAGGCCCTCCCGGAGCTGGTCCAGGTGTCCGCCGAGGTCGTCGAGGTGGTGGACGGCGAGGTCGCACAGCGCGCGCTGCCAGCGCAGCCGGGCGTCGGCGGGTTCGTCGTCGGCGGCCGAGGTCTCCCGGCGTACGGCGTCGAGGCCGCCCCGCAGCCGGCGGGCCTGCGTGATCAGCGCCTCGACCACATCGCGCTCGGGGGGCTGGGCGGCTGGTCGGTCCGCGAAGAGAGGGGACGACATGACGTACTCCGTTATCAGGCGGCGCCAAGGCCAGGTCTGATGGAAGGGCCGGTAACGACTGTTGCACAGGCTGCGACCGCCCGTAAGGGATTTGGCATTACCCGATACGGTGGTGCATTCGGCATATGCCCCTGGCCTCCCTGGCGCAACCCTCGGCCGAATCGGCGGAAGGGAGCGTTCCAGGCTAGGCTGCGGCCGCCGTAGCGCGCACGCCCCCACCGATCCATGGTGGGAACGACGCATACGACCCGTGGACACCGGCAAGAATGCCGGTCAGCGGAAATCCCGTTGCCAGCCTGTCCCCCGCACCGGATGCTGACCTCATGTTCGATCCAGACATAGCGCCCAGTGGCACCCTGCTCGGCCTCCTGCAGCGAGGCCGCGGCGACGGGACCCTGCATGCCCTCGCGGCGCCGCGGGCCGAGGCGCTCGCGGCACTCAACGACAGCGTGCTGCGCGACCCCCGCCGCGACTGGCAGGTCGAGAACCGCTCCCTGTACTACGCGCGGCTCTACATGCAGCTCGACGGCGGACTCGAAGAGATCGAACGGCACCTCTTCCACCCCGACGACCTCACCGACCCCGGCGAGGAGCGCACGGGCCTGGCCCTCGCCGTGCTCGGCCACCTCGCCGCGTACGGCAGGGACGCCGCCCTCCTGCTGCTGCGCAGCTACGCCGCCGCCGGCAGCAACTGGCGCTGGGCCCTCGACGAGCTGGCGCTGCGCGACGACGACGCGGGCCTGGCCACCCTCGCCCCCGCCGTCCTGGCCCGCTTCCCCCGTACCCGCGAGGGCGACGCCGAGCTGGCCGCCGCCGTCCGGGACGCCTTCGAGCCCCGCCCGTGGCGGCTGTGGGCCGAGGACCCCCGCTACGGCGAGCGCATCCGCGCCGCCCGGGAACAGGGCTGCTTCGACCGCTGGCAGCGCCAGCTGCGGCCCAGCGGGCCGCGCCCCGGCTGGAGCGTCGCCGAGGTGCTGGCCTGGGCCCAGCAGGGCCTGGAACTTCACCCGGAAGAGTGGCGGCAGGTTCCGGCCGCGCGCTGCCTGGCGGCCGTCGCGGGCCCGGAGGACCGCCCCGAGCTGCTGCGCGCCGCGCGCACCGGACCGGACGCGGCCCGCGCCGCCGCACTGCGCCACCTCGCCGAGCGCGGCGACCCGGACGCCCTCGACCTCATCGAGGCCGCGGCCGCCGACCCCTTCTCCAGCCGGCCGCTCGCCGAGGCCGCGCTCGCCGCCTTCGAACGCATGCGCAATGTGGCCGCGATCGAGCGGGCCCGGCAGTGGGCCCTGCGCCCGGACGGCCTGGGCGCGGCCGGCGCCACGATGCTGGCCCGCCGCGGCAGCCGCGCCGACGCCGACCTGGTGCTGGCCGCGCTGCGCCGCACGGTACGGACCGAGGGCCCGGACGCGGGCGGGCTGTGGGAGCTGGTCGACGGGGCCGGCCGCCTCGGCGTGGCCTGCGCGGCGCCCGTTCTGCGCCACATCTACCGGGAGACCTCCTCGTCCCACCTCAGAGGCCGCGCCGCGGGAGCGCTGGCCGTCACCGACCCCGGCTTCCCGGCGGGCTTCGCCGTCGAGTGCCTGTGGGACTGCGAGGAGACCACCAGGGAACTGGCCGCCCGGCACGCGGCCACGGGCGACGCGCGCGTCGTGGAGCAGCTGCGCCGGCTGGCCGCCGACCCGGCCGAGGAGGCCGAGGTGCAGACGGCGGTACGCAGCCGCTTCGGGCCGGACGCCTCGGCCGTCTGATCCGTGGCGGGCGGCGCCGGGCCGGGTTCCCGGCGCCGCCAACGCTCACGGGACGTTTCCCGGCCGGAAAGATCCACGTGGCCGGGGCCACGTCCGGCGGGCCGACAACAGCCGTATGCGTGTTGTCATCGTCACCGAGTCCTTCCCGCCCGACGTCAACGGCGTCGCCCACTGCGCCCTCGAAACCGCCCGGCACCTGGTACGCCGCGGTCACGACGCGCTCGTCGTCGCTCCGCTCGGTGCCGACGGGGGGCCGGACGGCGGGCGCGCCGGGCCCTGCCCCGTCGTCCGCGTGCCCTCCGTGCCGCTGCCGGGCTACCCGCAGGTCCGGCTGGCCCTGCCGGGCCGCAGGCTGGCCGCGGCACTGGACGGCCACCGCCCCGACGTCGTACATCTGGCCAGCCCTTTCGTCCTCGGCGCGCGCGGCATGACGGCCGCCGCGCGGCGCCGCGTACCCGTCGTCGCGGTCTACCAGACCGACCTGGGCCGCTATGCCCGCGCCTACCTGGGAGCCGGCGGCGGCACGGCCTGGCGGCGCATCCGGGCGGTGCACGCCGCGGCCGACCGCACCCTCGCGCCGTCCCGTTCCGCCCTGCGGGACCTGGCCGCGCACGGCGTGCCCCGGCTGCGCCTGTGGCCGCGCGGCGTCGACTCCGTACGGTTCCACCCCGCCCGGCGTGACGAGGTGCTGCGCAGCTCGCTCGCGGCGGGCCGGGAGCTGCTGGTGGGGTACGTCGGGCGGCTCGCGCCCGACAAGGACGTGCGGCTGCTCGCCGCGGCCTCGCGGCTGCCCGGCGTACGGACCGTGGTGATCGGGGACGGCCCGAGCGCCCCCGGCCTGCGCGCGGCGCTTCCCGGAGTGCGCTTCCTGGGACGGCGTACGGGCGACGAACTGGCGCGCCTGGTGGCGTCCTTGGACGTGTTCGTGCACACGGGCCGCTACGACACCTTCTGCCAGGCCGTCCAGGAGGCGATGGCGGGCGGCGTGCCGGTCGTGGCTCCGGCGGCGGGCGGCCCGCCGGACCTCGTGGCACACGGCCGTACGGGGCTGCTGGTGCCGCCGGGGGACGGGGCGGCGCTGCGCGACGCGGTAGGGCTGCTGGCCGGGGACCGGGCCCTGCGGGCCCGGCTGGGCGCGGCAGGCCGTACGGCGGTCGAACACCGGACCTGGGAGGTCGTCGGCGACGAACTGCTGGGCCATTACGAGGACGTGCTCACGGACCGGACGGCGGTGGCGGCATGACGACGGAAACCTACGCTTCGGGGCGGTACGTCCTCGACGAGGCCCGGTACGAGGGCGCCGGACTGCGCATCGTACGGCTCGCGAACTTCGTCACCCCTCAGTCGGGCGGACTGCGCACCGCGCTGCGCGCGCTCGGCGCCGGCTACCGGGCCGCGGGTCACGAGCCGGTCCTGATCGTGCCCGGACCCGCCCCGCGGGACGAGGCCACCGACCAGGGGCGGGTGATCACCCTGCCGGGACCTGTCCTGCCGGGCACGGGCGGCTACCGGGTGCTGGCCGACCGGCGCCGCGTCCGCCGCCTCCTGGAGGCGCTGGCCCCCGACCGGCTGGAGGTCTCGGACCGTACGACGCTGCGGTGGACGGGCGAGTGGGCGCGGCGGGCCCGCGTCCCGGCGGTGATGGTGTCGCACGAGAGCGTGGACGGAGTGCTGCGGACCTGGGGCGTACCGCGCGGCCTGGCACGCGGCGCGGCCGACCGGGCCAACGCGCGGACCGCGCACGCGTACAGCAGGGTGGTCTGCACGACGGAATGGGCGGCGGCCGAGTTCCTGCGGACCGGAGCGCGCAATGTCGTGCGCGCTCCGCTGGGCGTCGACCTCACGGCGCGGCACCCGGCCGTGCGCAGTGCGGAGCTGCGGCGGCGGTGCGCGGGCGGTGCCGACGTGCTTCTGCTCCTCTGCTCGCGGCTGTCGCCGGAGAAGCGGCCGGGACGCGCGCTGGACGCGCTGGCGGAGCTGCGGTGGCGGGGGACGGGCCGCTGCGGGCCCGTCTGACGGTCCGCGCGCGGGCCGAACGGCTGCCCGTGGCCTTCCTGGGGCACGTCGCCGACCAGGTCGAACTGGCCGCCATCCAGGCCGCCGCGGACGTGGCCGTGGCCCCCGGACCCGCGGAAACGTTCGGTCTGGCGGCCGTCGAAGCCCTCGCCTGCGGTACCCCGGTCGTCGCCGCCGCAGCCTCGGCCCTCGCCGGCCTGGTCGGCACCGGGGGCGACACCGCCCTGGACGACGGCGCCTCCTACGCCGACGCGGTCCTGCGCGTCCTCGCCCGCCCCGAAGCCCACCGCCGCTCCGCTGCCCGGCGCCGCGCGGAACGCTACGGATGGCAGCCGGCCATCGCCGCGTTCCTGGCAGCCCACGACGCCGTCGCCACGCCTCTGCCCACCACCCGGACCACGGGCCGGCCGTACGGGGTGGCGCAGGCCGGGAGTTGAAGGGGACGGCCGGGCTCTCGCGTCACGCGCCGCTCGGCTCCGGCTCCCGTTCGTGCCGTGGCGTGTGGGCGTGCCGGGGGAGCAGGAGCGGGGTGGCCAGCAGGAGGACACCGGCCACCGCGATCGCGGTGCGCAACCCCGTGAGGCCGGCCAGCAGACCCCACAGGGCGGTCACGGCGGCGGTGGTGACCTTGCCGGTGACCGACCACGCGGCCAGGGTACGGGCGACCAGGCCCGTGTCGGCCAGGTCGAGCCGGCAGGTGGCGAGCACCGGGGTGAACACGCCCGTACACGTGATCAGCCCGAATTCGACGACCATGACGAGCACCAGCCCGGCGGTGCCGGAAGGGACGAAGGCCAGCCCCACCGACCAGCACGCGCGCAGCGTCCCCGCGGTGCGCAGGACCGTGTGCCGGCCGAACCGCGCCACGAGCGGGCGGGCCAGCCGCGACCCGACGAGGCCGCCGAGGCAGGGCACCGCGAAGGCGAGGCCGTACTGCCAGGGCGCGAACCCGAGCCGGCCGACCATCAAGACGACGAGCAGCGGCGAGGCCGCCATGATCAGGCCGTTGACCAGGACGCTGTTCAGCAACAGCCGGCGCAGCGCCGGGTGGGCCAGGACGTACCGCCAGCCGGCGAGCAGGTCACGGGCCCGCAGCCGCGGTGCGCCGGTGCCTGCCGGGCGCGGCTCACCGCCGCCGATCGCGCGGATCACCGCCGCCGAGAGCAGATAGCTGACCGCGTCGGCCGCCACGGTCAGCACCGGGCCGAACAGCCCGACCGCGGCCCCGCCGAGCGGTGGCCCGAGGATGGTGGCGGTCCATGTGGTCGACTCGAAGCGCCCGTTGGCGGCGAGCAGGTCCTCCGGTGGTACGAGCGCCTTGAGATGCGCGCCGCTGGCCGCGGTGAAGGCGATGTCGGCCGCGGCCACGACGACGGACACCACCAGGAGCTGGGCGAAGCCGAGCCGGCCGAGCGCGAACGCGGCGGGAACGGTCAGCAGGGCGGCGCACCGGACCAGGTCCGTGGCAATCATCACCGGCCGCTTGCGGCGGAACTCCACCCACGGGCCGAGCGGCACCGCCACCACCGCGCCGACCGCCGTCCCCGCCGCCGCCAGCAGCGCCACCTCGGTCGTCCCGGTGTGCAGCACGAGGACCGCGATCAAGGGAAACGCGTCGAACGCGAGCCGGGTACCGAACGCGCTGACCGCGTACGCCGCCCACAGCCACCCGAACCGCCGCCCCAGCGACCGCCCCGCCACCATGCGCAGCGCACCCCCGCTTCCCTGCCGGACATTCCCTGGTCGACCGGCGAGATCAAAGCGGGCAGCTCCCCGGCAGGTCAAACAACCGCCGGGCGTGCAGACACAACGACTCGTTGTGCGGGGAAGGCTAGAGTCGGCCGACGTGAATCTCGATGCCGTGCGTACCTTCGTCACCGCCGCCGACGCGGGCCGGTTCCAAGACGCCGCCGCCGAGCTGTCGGTCACCCAGCAGGCGGTCTCCAAGCGCATCGCCGGGCTGGAGCAGGACCTCGGCGTGCGGCTGTTCGCCCGTACGGCGCGTGGCGCCCGGCTCACCGTGGACGGGCAGGCGTTCCTGCCGCACGCCCGCGCCCTCCTCCAGGCCGAGGAGCGGGCCGCCGCCTCCGTGCGGCCCGGCAGCCGCGCCCTGCGCGTCGACGTGATCGGCCGGCAGCTCGCACCGGCGGGCCTGCTGCGCGACTTCCACCGCGCGCACCCGCACACCGAGCTGGACGTCGTGACGCTCTTCGACGCCGACGAGGCCATCGCCGCAGTACGGTCCGGCGCGGTCGACGCGTCCTTCCGCGCCCTCACCCAGCCCGCCCGGCAGCTCCCCGACGGCGTCGAGGCCGCCCGGGTGTTCGACGAGCCCCTCCAGCTCCTCACCGGGCCGGGCCACGCGTTCGCCAACGCCCGCGCGGTCACCCTCGGCCGGCTCGCCGGGCACCGCATCTGGATGCCCGGTGTCGTCACCGGAACCGAGTGGGGCGCGTACTACGACGACCTCGCCGAGGCGTTCGGGCTCACCATCGACACGATCGGCCCCGACTTCGGCATCGAACCCCTGCTGGACGCGATCGCCGACTCGGCGGAGCCGGCGACGCTGGTCGGCGAGCAGACCCGGCTCGTCTGGCCCGCAGGGCACGACCTGCGGCGCATCCCCCTGCACGGACCGACCCCGGTCTACCCGCACTCGCTGGTCTGGCACGCCGGCAACCCGCACCCGGCGCTCACCGCACTCCGCGCCCATCTCGGCACCGCGCGGGCCGGCGGTCCGGATTCCGGGGCGTGGGTACCGCGGTGGGCGGCCGGCGAGACCAGCGGGCCGCGATGACCGCGCAGACCATGAGCTGGAGTTGGTGGTAGAGCATCAGCGGCAGGATGACCAGGCCGGCCGAGCCGCCGAAGAGGACCGACGCCATGGGCAGGCCCGTGGCGAGGCTCTTGTTGGAGCCGCAGAAGACGATGGTGATGCGGTCCTCCTCGCCGAACCCGAGCCGCCGCGCGGCCAGTGAGGTCGTGACGAGGGCCAGGGCCAGCAGGGCCGCGGTCAGGGACAGCAGGGCGAGCAGCCGGGCCGGGGTGGCCTGGTGCCAGATCCCTTCGGTCATGCCCTTGCTGAAGGCGGTGTAGACGACGAGGAGGATGGAGGCGCGGTCCAGGAGACCGAGCGGTTTCTTGTGGCGGGTGAGGAAGGCGCCGATCCAGCGGCGCAGGAGCTGGCCGGCGGCGAAGGGCAGCAGCAGGTGGGTGGCGATGGACAGCAGACCGGCCGCCGAGAAGCCGGGCGCGGAGCCGATCAGCCAGGCCGCGAGCAGCGGGGTGGCCGCCATGCCGACCAGGCTGGAGTACGTGCCGGCACAGATCGCTGCCGGTACGTTGCCGCGGGCCGTGGAGGTCAGGGCGATGGACGACTGGACGGTCGAGGGGACGACGCACAGGAACAGGAGGCCGGTGTAGAGCCGGTCGATGAGCAGGAGCGGGGCGAGGCAGCCGGCGGCCAGGCCCAGGAGCGGGAAGAGGACGAACGTGCTCGCGCCGGTCAGCAGGTGCAGCTTCCACTGCCGTAGCCCGTGCACCGCCTCGCGGGTGGACAGCCGGGCGCCGTACAGGAGGAACAGCAGGCCGATGGCGAGGTCGGCGGCGTGGCCGGCGGCCGCGGCTCCCCGTCCGGTGGCGGGCAGCAGGGTGGCGAGCAGGACCGTGCCGAGGAGGGCGGCGACGTAGGGGTCGGCCGCCCGCCTCAGCCGGTACGGCCGGCTCGCCGGCCGGGAGCCCGGCGCCGTGTCACTCATCGTCGCCGGTCTGCCAGGGCGGGTGTCCGACCCGGGACGGATCGGCCCCGGGACCGTTGGCGTCCCGCGTGTGGACGTCGATGGCGCCGCCGCCCCCGTCGTGGTCGCTGCCCGCCGTACCCTTGCCGCCGAGCAGGGTGTTGAGCGTGCGGTCGACCTCCAGCCAGGAGTCCGCCCCGGAGTTGTCGACCACGAGCAGGCCGACGGACGTGCCCGCGCGGGGCGGTGGTGGCGGCTCCGGCTCGTCGTCGGGGGTCTCGCACGGCGGGGTCGGAGGCGGCGGTACGGGTGGCGCGGCCTGCGCGGCGCCGCCGCCCCACAGGACGCCCACGAAGGCCGCGAGGGCCACGGAGACGGCGGAGGCGCGCGCGGACCGGGACCGCTTGCGGTCCCGGAACCGCCCGGCGCCGCCCCGGAAGGGGTTCGGTGCCATCAAGACAGCCTCACCTCACACCGAGGCCGGTTCGCGCGGTGTGCGGTGCCTGCTGATGTTCCTCTCCAGCAGTTCGGTGGCTGCTTTCAGCTCGATGCTCCCGGTCTGGCCGGTGTCCGGCAGGCGGCCGTCGGCCGTTTTGAGGTCGACCAGCGCGCCTTCGATCGCGCCGTGCGCGGCGAACAGGCACGGGGTGCTGTAGATCGCCACGTCCACGCCGAGCTCGGTGAGTTCGGTCAGGGACAGGCGGGGGGATTTGCCGCCCGCGATCTGGTTGAACAGCAGGGGCTTGCCGCCCACCACGGTGCGGATCCGCTCGATCCACTCCACGCTGCGCACCCCGTCGACGAGGACGACGTCCGCGTCCGTCTCGGCGAGCGCCGCCGCCCGCCGTACGATCTCGGCCTCCTCCGTGGCGTCCGTACGCGCCACCACGACCAGGTCCTTCCTGCTGCTGAGGACCAGGTTCAGCTTGTCGAGGTACTCCTCCAGGGGGAGGATCAGCTTGCCGTCCGCGTGTCCGCACCGGCGTGGTCTTTTCTGGTCCTCCAGGATCACGCCGGAGGCCCCGGCCCGCTCCAGGCGCTGGACGACGTGGCAGGCGACCTCCGGGTCCACGTAGCCGTCGTCGATGTCGACGAGCAGATGCTGTTCGGGGAAGGCCAGGCGCAGTCGTTCCACGAATTGCACCATGTCGGGCCAGGCGATGAATCCGATGTCGGGAAGGCCGTAATGGGACGCGGCGAACCCGTAGCCGGAGACGAACATTCCGTTGTAGTGCTGTGCCGCGATGGAAGCCGAATACATGTCGTAGATACCGATGAGCGGAGTGGTACGAGGCGACCGGACCGCCTCGCGCAGGGCGCTGCCGTACTGCATGCTTCTCCCGCCTCCCGGGCCCGCCGGTCGCGGGCCCCCTTGGGATGTCGTGGATCCGACGGTCCCAGGAAACCAAGAGCTAGTAAAAGGGTTCCGGGAATCAACACTCGTTTGATGAAGAGCCGCAGGTCGGAGGGGTAATTCGGAAAGAAGGAACAAATGATGGGCAGATCGGGAAGTTACGTTTCTTCGATGAGTAAAGGGCGCGCCAAGGGGGCGTAAAGTCGATGAGCTGACATGCGCCCGCCGACGAGCGGCCGGGTCCGCTGCCACAATGGCGGCATGACGGGACGGTGGGAGTTCTGGATCGACCGGGGCGGCACGTTCACGGACGTGGTCGGCCGGCGGCCCGACGGGCGGCTGGTCACCGGCAAGCTGCTGTCGCACCGCCCCGGGTGCCGCGAGGACGCCGCCGTAGCCGGGATCCGGGCGATGCTCGGGCTCGCGCCCGGCGAACCGGTGCCCGCCGAACGGATCGCCGTCGTCAAGATGGGCACGACCGTGGCGACCAACGCCCTGCTGGAGCGCAAGGGCGAACCGACCGTGCTGGTCACCACCGAGGGGTTCCGGGACGCGCTGCGCATCGCGTACCAGAACCGGCCGCGGATCTTCGACCGGCGGATCGTGCTGCCCGAGGCGCTGTACGAGCGCGTGATCGAGGTGCCCGAGCGGGTGGACGCGCGGGGCGCGGTCGTGCGGCCCCTTCAGGCGGACGCGGTGCGGGCGGAGCTGGCGCGGGCGTACGAGGACGGGCTGCGCAGCGCGGCGGTCGTGCTGCTGCACGGCTACCGCCACGCCGCGCACGAGAAGGCGGTGGCCGCCCTGGCGAAGGAGGCGGGCTTCGCGCAGGTCAGCTGTTCGCACGAGGTCAGTCCGCTGATGAAGCTGGTGCCGCGCGGCGACACCACGGTCGTGGACGCGTACCTCTCGCCGATCCTCGGCCGGTACGTCGACGAGGTGGCGGCCCGACTGCCGGGCGTACGGCTGATGTTCATGCAGTCCAACGGCGGGCTGCGGGAGGCCGCGCACTTCCGCGGCAAGGACGCGGTGCTCTCGGGACCGGCGGGCGGCGTCGTCGGGATGGCCCGCTCCTCGGCCGAGGCGGGCGACGGCTACGACCGGGTGATCGGCTTCGACATGGGCGGCACCTCCACGGACGTGTCGCACTACGCGGGCTCCTTCGAGCGGAACTTCGGCAGCGAGGTCGCGGGCGTGCGGATGCGGGCGCCCATGATGAACATCCACACCGTCGCGGCAGGCGGCGGATCGATTCTGCACTTCGATGGGCGGCGCTACCGCGTCGGCCCCGACTCGGCCGGCGCCGTCCCGGGCCCCGCCTGCTACCGGCGCGGCGGCCCGCTGACCGTCACGGACGCCAACGTGATGCTGGGCCGCGTCCAGCCGGCGCACTTCCCCGCGGTGTTCGGGCCCGACGGCGACCAGCCGCTGGACGACGCGACGGTACGGGAGCGTTTCGTCCGGCTGGCCGAGGAGGCGGCCGAGGCCACCGGCGACCGGCGCGGTCCCGAGGAGGTGGCGGCCGGGTTCCTGGACATCGCCGTGCTCAACATGGCCAACGCCGTCAAGAAGATCTCCGTCCAGCGCGGTTACGACGTCACGCGCTACGCGCTCACCAGCTTCGGCGGCGCGGGCGGTCAGCACGCCTGCGCGGTCGCCGACGCGCTGGGCATCGGCACGGTCGTCGTACCGCCGCTGGCCGGTGTGCTGTCCGCGTACGGCATCGGGGTCGCCGACGCGACGGCCATGCGCGAACAGGCCGTCGAGGTGGAGATCGACCCGGAGTCGGACGCGACCGACCTCGCCGAGGTGCACGGCGTCTGTGACCGGCTGGCCGGCCGAACCCGCCGTGAACTGCTCGACGACGGCGTTCCCGAAGGGAGCGTCAGCACCCGGGCGCGCGTGATGCTGCGCTACGCCGGAACGGACTCCGCCATCGCCGTGGCGCTGGACACGCCGCGCGCGATGGCCGCGGAATTCGTCGAGGCGCACCGCGCGCGCTACGCCTTCACGATGGACAAGCCGCTGATCGCCGAGGCGGTCTCGGTCGAGGCGGTCGGCGCCGCGGGCGGCACGGCCGGGCACGAGGTGCCCGCGGGGGAGCGGGCGGGCGAGCTGAAGCCGGTCGCGGCGGTGCGGATGTTCGCGCAGGGGCGCTGGCAGGACACCGACCTGTACGCACGGGGCGACCTGCGCCCCGGCGATCTCCTCACCGGGCCGGCGATCATCGCCGAGGACGACGCGACGACGGTCCTGGACCCGGGCTGGCAGGCGCGCGCGGGGGAGCGCGGCCATCTGCTGCTGACCCGGGCGCGGCCCAGGGCGGGCGGGGCCGCGGTCGGCACGGACGCCGACCCGGTCATGCTGGAGGTCTTCAACAGCCTCTTCATGGCCATCGCCGAGCAGATGGGCGTCCGCCTGGAGAACACCGCCCACTCGGTCAACATCAAGGAGCGGCTGGACTTTTCCTGTGCCCTCTTCGATCACGAGGGCAACCTCATCGCCAACGCCCCGCACATTCCCGTGCACCTGGGGTCGATGGGGGAGTCCATCAAGGAAGTCCTGAAGCGGCGGCGCGGCGCGGGCGACATGCGCCCCGGCGACGTGTACGCGATCAACGACCCGTACCACGGCGGTACGCACCTGCCCGACGTCACCGTCGTCACCCCCGTCTTCGACGACACCGGCGAGGCACTGCTGTTCCTGGTGGCCTCGCGCGGCCACCACGCCGAGATCGGCGGCATCACCCCGGGCTCGATGCCCGCCTTCAGCCGCACCATCCAGGAAGAGGGCATCCTCTTCGACAACTGGCTGCTGGTGCGGGACGGCAGGCTGCGCGAGGACGAGACGCGCAGGCTGCTCGCCGCCGGGCCGTACCCCTCGCGGGCCCCGGACGCCAACATCGCGGACCTGCGGGCCCAGATCGCCGCCAACGAGAAGGGCATCCGCGAACTGCGCAAGATGATCGGGCAGTTCGGCCTGGACGTGGTGCGCGCCTACATGGGACACGTCCAGGACAACGCGGAAGAATCGGTACGCCGGATCATCGCGCACCTGGAGGACGGCTCGTACCGCTACGAGACCGACAGCGGCGCGGTGATCCAGGTCGCGCTGACCGTGGACCGCGCCGCACGCGGCGCGGTGCTGGACTTCGCCGGGACCTCGCCACAGCTGCCGGGCAACGCCAACGCGCCGACCTCGGTGGTGATGGCGGCGGTGCTCTACGTCTTCCGCACGCTCGTCGCCGAGGACATCCCGCTCAACAGCGGCTGCCTGAAGCCGGTCGAGGTGCGTGTCCCGCCGGGCTCGATGCTCGCGCCCGAGTTCCCCGCGGCCACGGTCGCGGGCAACGTGGAGACCTCGCAGGCCGTCACCGGCGCGCTCTACGCCGCGCTCGGCGTGCAGGCCGAGGGCTCGGGCACGATGAACAACCTCACCTTCGGCAACGATCGCGTGCAGTACTACGAGACGGTCGCCAGCGGCTCGGGCGCGGGCGACGGCTTCGACGGCGCGGACGCCGTGCAGACCCACATGACCAACTCGCGGCTGACCGACCCCGAGGTGCTGGAATGGCGCTATCCCGTACGGGTGGAGAGCTTCGCCGTACGGGAGGGCAGCGGCGGCGACGGCCGCTGGCGGGGCGGCCGGGGCGCCGAACGCCGGTTGCGCTTCCTGGAACCGGTGACCGTGGCCCTGCTCACCGGGCACCGCCGGGTGCCGCCGTACGGCATGGCGGGCGGCGAGCCGGGGGCGACCGGCGCCAACCTGATCCGGCGCGCCGACGGTACGGAAGAGGCGCTCGAAGGGTGCGACGCGGCGGAGATCGGCGCGGGCGACGTGCTGGTGATCCGGACGCCGGGGGGCGGGGGGTACGGGACGCCCGGCTCAGCCGGCGGAGCGTGACCGCCGGGGAGCGAAGCGGACCGGAGTCCCCGGGGCCGCCTGGGCCGCAGCGGCGAGGAACCGTTCCGGGACGACGCCGACGACCGGGTAGCCGCCCGTCGTCGGATGGTCGTTGAGGAACAGCACCGGCAGGCCGTCCGGCGGTACCTGGAGCGCGCCCAGCGGCATGCCCTCGCTGGGCAGTTCCCCGTCCTGGCGCCGCTCCAGGGCCGGGCCCTCCGTGCGCAGGCCGATGCGGTTGCTCGCCGAGGACACCCGGAAGCGGCCGGTGGCCAGGGTGCGCAGGCCCGCCTCGGTGAACCAGTCGTCGCGCGGCCCGAGAACGCACGGCAGCACCAGCTCGGCGGCCGGCAGCCCCGCGCGCGGCACGGCGTCCACGGCGGCGGGCGGGCCGTGCGGGGTGCCGAGCGGCAGGACGGTGCCGTCGGACAGCGGCGCGGGCCCGAGACCGGACAGCAGGTCGGCGGCGCGGCTGCCGAGCACCGGCTCCGCGTCGACGCCGCCGGCGAAGGCGAGGTAGGAGCGGAGCCCGGCGGTGGCGGGCCCGGCGTCCAGTACGGAGCCCGCCGGTACGCGCACCGGCGCGCCCCAGGGGGCGGGGCGGCCGTCGACCGTGACCGGGCAGGGCGCGCCGGTCACCGCGGCCACGGTGGCGGTCCGGACCCGTACGGCACAGCCGGTCAGGGTCGTCTCCAGGGCCGCGGCGCCCTCCGGGTTGCCCACGAGCCGGTTGGCGAGGCGGTGGGCCGGTTCGTCCAGGGCGCCCGCGCGCGGCACACCCAGGTGGGCGTGGCCGGCGCGGCCCAGGTCCTGGACGGTGGTCAGGGCCCCGGCTCGTACGGTGCAGAAGGCGCGGTCGGTCATCGGGCTTCCTGGGTGTCGGTCGAAACCGGTATGAAGCGGACGCGTGTGCCGGGGGAGAACAGTGCCGCCGGTTCGCGGTCCGGGTCCCACAGGGTGACGTCGCTGGTGCCGATGAGCTGCCAGCCGCCCGGCGACGAACGCGGGTAGACGCCGGTGTACGGCCCCGCCAGGGCGACCGAGCCGACCGGGACCTTGGTGCGCGGCGTGGCCCGGCGCGGTACGTGGTGCCGCTCCGGGAGCCCCGTCAGGTAGCCGAAGCCGGGCGCGAACCCGCAGAAGGCCACGTGGAATTCGGTACCGGAGTGGATGCGGACGACGTCTTCGGGCGTGGTGTCCCACAGGGCCGCCACGTCCGCGAGGTCCGGGCCGTCGTAGCGCACCGGGATCTCGACGGCGGGCCGGTCGTCCGCGGCGACCGGCGGGACGTCCCAGCCGGGCAGTTCGGCGGCCAGCCGCCCCGGGTCGGCCAGGCCGTCGAGCAGGACCGTACGGGCGGCCGGCACGATCTCGCGGACCGCGGGGAGGGTGCCGGCGGCGGCGCGGCGCAGCAGTTCGGCGTGGAACGCCCCGACGGCCGCGGCGTCTTCCAGTTCGACGAGCAGTCCGTGGTCGCCGACCGGAAGGGGGCGCAGGGGCAGCCGGGACCGGCCGGCCGGGGGGCGGCCGCCGCGGGGCGCCGTGCTCACGCGAAGCTGCCGATGCGTACGCCGGCCGCGGTCAGCTCGTCGCGCACCCGCCGGGCGAGGTCCGCGGCGCCGGGGGTGTCGCCGTGCAGGCACAGCGAGCGCGCTTCGATCCGTACGGTGCTGCCGTCGACGGCGGTGACGATGCCTTCGGTGGCCATGCCCAGGGCGCGCTTGACGACCTGGTCAGGGTCGTGGATGACGGCGCCCGGCTCGCGGCGGGAGACCAGCGTGCCCTCGGGGGTGTAGGCGCGGTCGGCGAACGCCTCGCCGACGACGGGCAGGCCGACCCGGCGGGCCGCCTCGTGCAGCCGGGAGCCGGGCAGGCCGAGGATGGGCAGCGGGGTGCCGGCGGTCCGTACGCCCTCCAGGACGGCGGCGGACTGTGCCTCGTCGTGGACGCAGCGGTTGTAGAGCGCGCCGTGCGGTTTGACGTAGCCGACCCGGGTCCCGGCGGCGCGGGCGAAGACCTCCAGCGCGCCGATCTGGTACGCGATCTCGTCGGCCAGTTCGCGTGGCGGTACGTCCATGGCCCGGCGCCCGAAGCCCGCGAGGTCGCGGTAGGAGACCTGGGCGCCGATGACGACCCCGCGTTCGGCGGCCAGCTCGCAGACCCGGCGCATGGTGCTCGGGTCGCCGGCGTGGAAGCCGCAGGCCACGTTGGCGCTGGTGACGACGGACAGCAGGGCCTCGTCGTCGGTGAGCTGCCAGCGTCCGAAGCCTTCCCCGAGGTCGGCGTTGAGGTCGACGAGGGGGGCGGTCACCGGGTCGCTCATGTAAGTCGTACGTCCGTTCCGGGAGTGGCCGCGCGGCTGGCGCACGGGCGGCGGGTCACTGGCTGCGGGACCGGTCGGCCCGTATCCGTAGTGGCTCTCCCCCTGAGGGCACTCGGGCCGACCGGTGATGGGGCCAACGTAGGCGATCGTTCAACGATCCGACAAGAGGTGTGTTGTCTCGTTCTGCCATCTGGGATTGACTGCCGTCCACGGCACACGGGATGCACGCACGGGGCGGAAGCGGGGACGGCGATGGCGGGCGGAGTGACACGAGGCGATCGGCACCGGCTGGCCGAGGTCTCGGAGCTGGCGGGCGACCGGGTGCTGCTGGGGCGCTCCAGCACCGCTGAGCGGGTCGCCGACATTCTGCGGGACCGCATCACCGAGGGCTACTTCCCGCCCGGCGCGCGGCTGTCCGAGGAGAGCATCGGCGGGGCCCTGGGGGTCTCGCGCAACACCCTCCGGGAGGCGTTCCGCCTGCTCACGCACGAACGCCTGCTGGTGCACCAGCTCAACCGCGGGGTTTTCGTGCGCATCGTGACGGTGGCGGACCTGGACGACATCTACCGGGTCCGTACGCTCGTGGAGTGCGCCGCCGTCCGGAGCCTGGGCGAGCCGCCGCACCCGGTGGGGGCGATGGAGGCCGCCGTGGTGGCCGGCGAGACGGCTTTCGCCGAGCGCGCCTGGCGCGACATGGGCACCGCCAACCTCCGCTTCCACCAGGCGGTGGCCGGCATGGCGGGCAGCCCGCGCACCGACGAACTGATGCGCGGGGTGCTCGCGGAACTGCGCCTGGTCTTCCACGTGATGGACGATCCGCGGCGCTTCCACGCGCCGTACCTGACCCGCAACCGGCAGATACTCGAAGCGCTGCAGGCCGGGGAAGCGGCCGAGGCGGAGCGGCTGCTGGAGGCCTACCTGGAGGACTCGCGGGCGCAGCTTTCGGGGGCGTACGCCCAGCGCATTTCGGCGCAATAGGGCACGCGCGGCGGATTGCGGTTCGCTCCCGCCGACCCCTTGTCTGATCGTTGAACAATCGCCTAGCCTCCTCGCATCCTCCTCACGGTCCGCGTGGGGTCCCGTATGCGGAAGGCGGACCCATGATCGTGCTTCTCGGCGTGCTCGTGGTCGTGGTCGGCTTCGCCACCAAACGCAATGCCCTGCTGGTCGTGGGCGTTGCGGGCATCGTCACCGGCCTGCTCGGCGGCCTGTCGCCGCAGGAGGTCCTGGCGGCCTTCGGCTCCGGCTTCGCGAGCAGCCGGGCGGTGACGATCTTCGCGATCACTCTCCCGGTGATCGGCCTCCTGGAGCGCTACGGCCTCCAGGAGCAGGCCCGGCGCCTGATCGCCCGCTTCGCCAAGCTGACCACCGGCCGCTTCCTCGCCCTGTACCTGGGCATGCGGCAGATCGGCGCGGCCGTCGGCCTGACGCACGTCTTCGGGCACGCGCAGACCGTCCGCCCGCTGGCCGTGCCGATGGCCGAGGGCGCCGCCGAGCGCAAGCACGGGCGGCTGACCGGGAAGTCGCGGGAGAAGGTCCGCTCGTTCTCCGCCAGCGCCGACAACGTGGGGCTGTTCTTCGGCGAGGACGTCTTCCTCGCCGTCGGCTCGATCCTGCTGATCACCAGCTTCGTCAACACCACGTACAACACCCACCTGGAGCCGCTCCACCTGGCGCTGTGGGCCATCCCGTCCGCGCTGTGCGCCTTCGCCGTGCACGGCTGGCGGCTGCTGCGCCTGGACCGGTACCTGGAACGCGAGCTGGTCGCCGCCAACATCGAGCCCGTCGCCCAGGGAGCAGCCAAGTGATCAAGGCAGAGTGGTTCTACTGGCTCGTCGGCCTGAGCTTCCTGGTGATGGCCTCCCAGATGCTCACCGACCGCAGCAACCCCAAGCGGCTGGGCACCACCGCCTTCTGGGGCCTGCTCGGCGCCGGGTTCGTCTACAGCAGCTGGGTGGTCGAGAAGAAGGCGCCGGCCGAACCGCTGGGCGCGGCCGTCCTGGCCATGGTCGTCCTGGCCGGCTTCGGGTTCACCGGGCGCGGTACGCCGCGCACCACCACCCCCGAACAGCGCGAGGCCAGCGCCCTGAAGCTGGGCAACAAGCTGTTCGTGCCCGCGCTGGCCATCCCGGCCGTCGCCCTGGTGTGCGCCGTCGGCGTCAAGAAGCTCTCCATCGGTGGCGAACCGGTCCTCCAGGAGGGCAGCGAAACCATCCTGGGGCTCGGCATCGGCGCCGTCGTCGCCCTCGTCGTCGGCATGGTCATGCTGCGCGAGAAGCGGATATCGGTCCCCGTGCAGGCCGGGCGCTCCATGCTGGAGGCGATGGGCTGGGCGATGCTGCTGCCGCAGCTGCTCGCCACCCTGGGCACCATCTTCCAGCTCTCCGGCGTCGGCACCCAGGTCGGCAAGCTGGCCACCTCGGTCCTGCCGGAGGACTCCCTGTACGTCGCGGTGGTCGTCTACTGCGCCGGCATGGCCCTGTTCACCGTGATCATGGGCAACGCGTTCGCCGCCTTCCCCGTGATGACCGCGGCCGTCGGCTGGCCGGTGCTCATCGAGCACTTCCACGGCGACGCGCCCGCCGTCCTGGCCATCGGCATGCTCGCCGGGTTCTGCGGCACGCTGGTGACCCCGATGGCGGCCAACTTCAACATCGTCCCGGCGGCGCTGCTGGAGCTGAAGGACCAGTACGGCCCGATCAAGGCCCAACTGCCCACCGCCGGCGTGCTGCTCGGCTGCAACATCGTGGTCATGGCCCTGTTCGCCTTCTGACCACCCCACCACCGCACGACACGAACCGCACACGGACCGGGGGGCACCGCGCGGCTCACGAACCACAGGGAACGCCATGACGCGGACGACACGCATCCTGCTCACCGGATTCGAGCCCTTCGACGGCGAGAGCTCCAACCCCTCCTGGGAGGCGGTGCGGGAGGCCGCCGCCGCGCCGCCCGCCGGGCTGGAGATGACCGCCGTCGAACTGCCCTGCGTCTACGGGCGCTCGCGCACCGTGCTGCGCGAGGCCGTCGCCGCACACGACCCCGACGTCGTCCTGTGCGTCGGACAGGCGGGCGGCCGCCCGGACCTGACCGTGGAACGCGTCGCCGTCAACATCGACGACGCCCGCATCCCCGACGTCGCGGGCGCCCAGCCCATCGACGAGACCATCGTGCCCGGCGGCCCCGCCGCTTACTTCGCCGCGCTGCCCGTCAAGGCGTGCGTGGCCGCCGTACGCGAGGCCGGGGTGCCCGCCTCCGTCTCCAACACCGCGGGCACCTTCGTCTGCAACCACGTCTTCTACGACCTGATGCACCTGATCGCCACCGAGCGGCCCGCGCTGCGCGGCGGCTTCGTGCACGTGCCGTACGCTCCGCATCAGGTCGCCGGCCGGTCGCTGCCCTCACTCGCGGTGAGCGCCGTCGCCGAGGGACTGCGTGTGATCGCCGCCACCGCCGCACGTACAAATACGGACATCAAGGCCGTGGGAGGCGCCACTCACTGACCTCGGCCCCGTGCCGTTTCGTCCGTTGTCAGTGCGAGCGCCTACGCTGTGCGACGTGACTTTTCCTGCCCCGGGGACCGCTGCGTCCCAGCTCAACGGGCCGGCCCGCCCCGAAGGGCCGGCCAGGCCCGCGCCGGGCCCGGCCGCCGACGAGGGCCTGGCCCGCCGGCTGCGCGCCCTCGCGTGCACCGCGCCGCTGCACGACCTCGACGTGCGCAAGGCCAACCTCGCCGGCGAGTACGGGGTGTACGCGATGGCGGAGGTGGCGCTCGCCGCCATCGACCTCGTCACCCTCAACATGGACTTCGACACCGGCGCCGACCACGAGCAGATAGTGGCCAGGCTGCTGCCGCGGATCGCCGCGCAGACGCCCCGGCGCCCCGCCGCCGAGCACGAGCGCGTCGCCCGCTGGGTGCTGGAGAACCTGATCAACGTCGGCAGCGTCGACCGCGGCTTCCGCGCCGTGTACGGCACGTTCGGCCCCGAGGGCGAGTACGTCCGCCGCGACTACGACTTCAAGCTCATCGAGGAGGTCCCGGGCCCCGGCGGCGGTGTCTACCTCCGTACGACCGACGAAGCCGTCAACGTCCTGGTCGGCGCGCTGGACACGGACGTGACGAGCGCCCAGATCGCCGCCGAGGTCAAGCTGGAGGTGCTCATCAGCCGCGGCCGGCTGGCGGACGCCCAGCTCGCCGCCGAGCAGGCCCGCTACCGCACCGTGCAGTACGCCGAGACGCTGCGCCGCACCCTCGACGCCACCCGCCGCAACGTCCGCGCGGTGGACTGGCTGCGCGCCGTCCCCGACATGATCGCCGAAGCCCTCGACCACGTCGCCGAGCGCTACCGCCACGAGAACGCGATCCTCACCAACATCCGCAAGGCCCGCGACGAGACCGAGGACCAGGAGCACAAGCGGCGCGCCGCCGAGCTGGTCGACATCGTCAAGGACTGCATCCGCCGGCACACCCAGCTCCAGTCCCGGCTGCTGGAGGCCGGCCCGCTCTTCCGCGCGGAGCAGGACCGCCAGGCGTTCGCGCCGCCCGCCGCCCGCTCCGGCCTCGACCTGTACGGCCAGCTGGTCGCCCCGGTCCTGCCGCTCCCCGTGGAGCAGGCCACCCGGGTCACCGACGCCTTCTTCGCGCGCGGCACCGGATTCCGTACGCAGACCTCCGTACGGATCGGCGACCTCGTCGGCCTGCTGCTCACGCCGCCCGTGGAGCGCGAGCACCTCGGCGCCGAGATGCCCGAGCCGGACCTGATCGCCACCCCGGACGACAGCCGCTTCTCCGAGGAGCAGCTCGAAGCCGCCCAGGCCCTGCTCGACCTGCCCGCCGACGCGCCCCGCCGGCTGTCCGGCCTGCTCGCCGAGGCGCGCCGCACCGACCCGGAACTGCCGTACCTGGTCGCCCTGCTGGCGGTGCACGCCGCCAGCCCGCCGGTCGGCACCGCCTACCGCCAGGGCGAGCAGCAGCTGCTCTTCGCCGTCGACGACGGCACCGTGCTCGACGACCCGGAGTTCGGTGGCGCCGACCTCATCGTCGGCAAGGCCCTGCTGGACGCGGCGGGCATGGCGGCGGACCGCTCGGAGGTGGCGTGATGCCGGCCGGGCCCGGCGCGCGCAGGACGCCGTCAGCGGGACGGCACAAGGAAGTTCGCATGGAGGTACGGGCGTGAGTGAGTACGGAACCGGCGCCGAAGGCGGCGCCGAAGACCCGGCGCAGGGAGACCTGACCGCCGCGGCGGAGCAGCCGGCCTGGTCCGCGCCTGGCCCCGGCCCCGGCACGGCCGCGCCCGCGGGCCCCGCGCCCGTGACGCCCGCCGACGCGGCGGACGCCGCGCGGCTCGTCTCCTTCGGGCTCCAGCCCAAGCTGCTGCCCGCCCGCGACGCCGAGTACGGCGAACTGCTGCGCCGCTACCGTGACGAGCCCGCGTTCGCGCGGCTGGCCGACGCCGTCGCCACCGGGCTCGGCCTGGTCGTCCTGGAGGTGTCGCCGCGCGCCGGCATGGCGGTCACCGCCGACGAGGACTCCGTCTTCGCCGTACGGATGGGCGACTACGCCCGCCGCGCCGCCGCCGACTCCGCCGACCGCTTCCTGCACGGCCTGGCCCACCTCGCCGTCGCCGCCATGGCCTTCCCCCGCCCCGAGGACCTCGCCGACGACGGCTACATCGGCCGCATCACCGTCAACGGCGTGGACGCCTTCGTCCGGCAGGCGTGCCGCCGCCTGGAGGAGCGCGCCGAGGAGCAGGGCGAGAACACCGACCCGGCCACCGACGCGCCCGGCCTCGAAGCCGCCTGGCGGACCTACGCGCGGCGCAGCGCGACCGGCGCCACCAAGGACGCGCGGCGGCTGGCCGGTTCGACCACCGGCATCATCGCCAAGGCCGTCGCCTTCCTCGTCGACTCCGGCTTCCTCCAGCGCACCGGCGACGACGCGGGAGGCGCGTACCGCACCACCGCCCGCTACCAGCTCCAGGTGCGCGACATGGCGGGCAGCGCCGCCATGGCCGAGCTGCTGGAGCTGGGCGTCGTCCCCGTCGGCGACGGCAGCGCCACCCTGCTGCCCGCCGAGGACACCGACGACCTGGAGCTGGTCTCCGACGCCGGCCTGCCCTTCCACTCGCCCTGACCCACCGGGCCCGGCCGCCGCCCGGCCCCCGCCCCGCCGTCCGCCGGTCCACCGACCACCGTCCGCTCACACAACGAGAGTCCGCCGCCATGTACGAGCTGTCCCGGGTCCGCCTCTACTCCATCGGGCCCGCCGGTGCGCGCTACGCCGACACCGTGCTGGACCTGCGGGGAGTCGGCGCGCCGGTGCCCGACCCGGCGCCGGCGCAGGCGGACTTCTTCGAGGAGGAGCCGGTCGGCCCGCCGCGCCGGCCCGCCCCCGCAGGCGTCCTCTTCCTGGAGAACGGCGGCGGCAAGTCCGTCCTGCTCAAGCTGATCTTCTCGGTGATGCTGCCGGGCCACCGCAACACCCTCGGCGGCGCCAGCTCCGGCGTGCTGCGCAAGTTCCTGCTCGCCGACGACTGCGGCCACGTCGCCCTGGAGTGGCAGCACACCCTCACCGGCGAGTCCATCGTGGTCGGCAAGGTCAGCGAGTGGCGCGGCCGGCAGGTCTCCAACGACCCGCGCAAGTTCGCCGAGGCGTGGTACAGCTTCCGGCCGGGGCCCGGCATGAGCCTGGACTCGCTGCCGGTGGCCGAGGCCACGGTCGTACGGCCGCGCGGCGAGGGCGGCGAGGGTGCCTCGGGTGCGCAGGGCCGCCGCCGGACGATGAAGGGCTTCCGCGACGTCCTCGTCGAGGCCGGGAAGAACTACCCGAACCTGGACGTCTCCTGGGTGGAGATCCACGAGCGGTGGAACGAGCACCTCGGCGAACTGGGCCTGGACCCCGAACTGTTCCGCTACCAGCGGGAGATGAACGCCGACGAGGGCGAGGCCGCCGGCCTCTTCGCGGTCAAGAACGACTCCGACTTCACCGACCTGCTGCTGCGCGCGGTCACCGACACCCGCGACACCGACGGGCTCGCCGACCTCGTGCACGGCTTCGCGCACAAGCTGGGCCGCCGCGCCGAGCTGACCGCCGAGCGCGACTTCACCGCCGGTTCGCTGGACCTCCTGTCGCGCATCGCGGAGGCGGCCGAGCAGCGCGAGACCGCCCGTGACGTGCACGCCGGCGCCGAACGCCGGACCCGTACGCTCGCCCGGCGGCTGCACGCCCGCGGCACCGAGGAGCGCGGCCGCGCCGCCGAGTTCGCCGAGCAGGTCGCCACCGCCGCGCACGCGGTCACCGACGCCGAGCGGGTGCGCGAGCGCCGCGCGCTGGTCTCCGCCGAGATCGCCTACCGGCACGCGTCGCTGGCGCTCGCCGCCGCCGAGAAGGGCGCCGCCGCCCAGCGCCGCGAGCTGAACGACGCCCGTACGCTGCACTCCGCCTGGCAGGCCGCCGAGACCGTGCTGCGCCACCGCGCCGCCACCGACCGCGCCACCCGCGTCGCCGCCGCCATCCGCGAGGCCGAGCGGGACGCCGCGCCCGCGCTCGCCGCCCGTACCAAGGCCGCCACCGAGCTGGTGCGCGCCCTTGAGGCCGCCGCCGACGTCAGCGAGGGCATCGCCAACGAGCAGGAGGAGCGCTCCGCCGCCCTCCAGGACACCAGCGACACCGCGCACCGCGACGCCACCGCCGCCGCGACCCACGCCCAGCGCGCCCGCAGCGAGGCCGAACACCTCAAGCAGCGGCTGGCCGAGGTCGAGCAGGAGACCGCCGAGGCGGTACGGGCCGGCTGGCTCGACGACTCCGCGCCGGACGCCGACCCGGCCCGCGCCGCGCTCGCCGCCTCCGACGCCGAGAAGTCCACGGTCGAGGGCTGGGATGCCGCCCGCGAGGCCGCCACCCGCTCCGCCGACCGGGCCCGGGAGGCCGCCACCCGGCTCGCCGCCGCCGAACTGGCCGCGGCCCGCGCCGAGGACGCCGCCCAGGCCGCGGAACGCGCGTACGACGCGGAGCGGCAGGCCGCCGAGTCGATCGGCGCCGAACAGCGCCTCGCCGACCTGCTCGGGCTGCCGCAGACAGCGCCCAAGGCGGGCGTGCCCGGACCGCGTACGGGGCAGCCCGACGCGGACGCGCCGGAGAGCGACGGCCCGCGCCGCGCCCGCCGCCCCGCCTCCGAAGGCCCCCTGAGCGCCGAGGAACTGGACCGCAACGCCGACGACCTGCAAGAACTCCTCGACGAGAGCGTCGCCTCCGCCGAGCGCCAGCTCTTCGACCTGCGCACCGCCGCCGCCGACGACGCCCGCATCCTCGGCGCGCTGGGCGACGGCGGCCTGCTGCCGCCAGGCCCCGACGTGCTCGCCGCCGTCGAATACCTGGGCGAACACGGCGTGCCCGCGCTGCCCGGCTGGCGCTATCTCGCCCAGTCCGTCGACCCGGCCGACCACACCCGCGTGCTGGCCGCCCGCCCCGAGCTGGTCGACGGCGTCATCATCACCGACCCGGAGACCCACGCCCGCGCCCGCGAGGTGCTCGCGCAGGCCGCGCTGCTGCCGCGCTCCACCGTCGCCGTGGGCACCGCGGCGGCCCTGCTCGCGCCCACCCCCGCGCCGGACGCCCAGGACAGCGGCGTCTTCCTCGTCCCGCCGAACCCGGCCATGCACGACGAGTCCGCCGCCGACGAGGAGCGCCAGGCGCTGCGGGCCCGCGCCATAGAGCGCGACGAGGAGATCCGCGAGCTGGCGGCCCGGCTCGCCGGCGACCGGGCGCTGGCCGCCCGCCTGTCCTCCTGGCGTACCGGCTGCCCGCCCGGCCGCCTCGCCGAACTGGCCACCACCGCCGAAGCGGCCCGTACGGCCGCCGACGCCGCCGCCGGAGAGCTGGCCGAGCTCCGCACGGTACGGGCCGAGGCCGACGAGGAGGCCGCCGAGACCGCGCGGGTGCGCGACCAGCGGCAGGAGGCCGCGCAGCGCGCCCGCCGGGTCGCCGACGCCCTCGCCGGGCTCGCCCACCGGCTGCGCGAACGCGCCTCCTGGCAGGCCAGGCTGCGTGAACTGGCCGACGAATCGGCCGAGTTGGAGGCGCGCGCCGAGGAGTGCGTGGACCGGGCGCGGGCCGCCGACGAGGACCGCCGCACCGCCCAGCGCGCCGCCGACGACGCCCGCCGCACCGCGCACGCGCTGCGCGCCGAACGCGCCGAGATCGCCGGCGTGCCGGACGACGTCGGCGAGGACGGCACCGAGCCCGCCACCGCCTCGCTGCCCTCCCTGCGCGAGGCCTACCGCGCCGCCTCCCAGCTGTACGAGAAGGTGGGCGTCGGCGCCGACCTGCGCGCCGAACAGGCCCGCGCCGAGGGCGACGAGAGCGCCGCGCTCGCCGAGCTGAACCGGCTCACCAACAAGGTCCGCACCCGCGCCGAACAACTGCTGGACAGCCCGGACGCCGCCGACGGCCCGTCCCGGCAGGCCGCGGCGGCCCGCGCCGAGGCCCTGGTCTCCCGCCTGGAGGCACGCGCCTCGGCCGCCAGCGAGCAGCTCGGCCGGCTGCGCGGCGAGGCCGAACGGCTCGCGCCGGCCGACGGCGAGGCACACACCGAGCTGCCCGAGGACATGATCCCCGCCGACGCGGAGCGCGCGAAGGACCTGCTGCGCACCGCGAACGCCGAACTGACCACCGCCGACGACGCGCTGGAATCCGCCCGCGCCACCCACACCGAGCTGCTGCGCGCCCACCGTGCCGCCGAGGACGCCGCCGCCGGCTTCGACGAGACCGCCGCCATGCTGCGCGACCTGCTGCGCGACACCCAGGAGGACGAGGGCGAGCGCCCCGAGCCGTACGCGGGCCGCGTGGAGGACGCACGGCAGGCGGCGGCCGAGTCCCGCCGCTCGCTGCGCGGTTGCGCGAGCGACCTGTCGGCGGCCGAGGCGGCGGTGCGCGAGGCGAGCGACGTGCTGGTACGGCACGCCAACTCCACCAAGTACGAGCAGGTCCGCACGCCCGCCCGGCAGCAGATCCGCGAACTGCCCGCCGCCGCGCTGCCCGAGCACGCCGCCAAGTGGGCCGACGCCTTCGCGCCCCGGCTGCGGGTGCTCACCGACGAACTGGCGCAGCTGGAGCGCAACCGCGACAGCATCGTGGACCGGCTGCGCGGCCTGGTCGAGTCGTCGCTGACCACGCTGCGCTCGGCCCAGCGGCTGTCCCGGCTCCCCGAGGGGCTGGGGGAATGGTCGGGCCAGGAGTTCCTGCGCATCCGCTTCGACGACCCGGACCAGGCCACGCTGACCGAGCGGCTGGGCGAGGTCATCGACGAGGCGACGCGTTCGGCGGTCAAGAAGAACAGCGACCTGCGGCGGGACGGCATGTCCCTGCTGCTGCGCGGGGTCGGCGCGGCGCTCCAGCCGCGCGGCGTGGCCGTGGAGATCCTCAAGCCGGACGCGGTGCTGCGCGCCGAGCGCGTCCCGGTCGGGCAGATGGGCGACGTGTTCTCCGGCGGCCAGCTGCTGACCGCGGCCATCGCCCTGTACTGCACGATGGCCGCGCTGCGCAGCAACGACCGCGGCCGCGACAAGCAGCGGCACGCCGGCACGCTGTTCCTGGACAACCCCATCGGGCGCGCCAACGCGACGTACCTGCTGGAGCTCCAGCGCGCCGTCGCCGATGCGCTCGGCGTCCAGCTCCTCTACACCACCGGCCTCTTCGACACCACGGCGCTCGCCGAGTTCCCGCTCGTCATCCGCCTGCGCAACGACGCGGACCTGCGGGCAGGACTGAAGTACATCAGCGTGGAGGAGCATCTGCGGCCCGGCCTGCCGCAGCAGGACTCCGGTCCCGAGGCGGTGCACGGACAGATCACGGCGACGCGGATGTACCGGCGTCCCGAGGACGAGCAGCCGCAGGCCCGGCCTGAGCCTGAGCCTGAAAGGTCTCAGCTGCCCCAGGCGCCTCAGGAGCACCCGGAGCCCCCGGCAGCAGCCGGGTGACCCACCGGTGGAAGTCGCCGATGTGGTGCTCGCTGGGGACGAGCACCCCGCCGGCCCGGTAGGCCCGCGAGTCCATCGCGGGCTGGGTCCGCTCGCAGGCCGCGAAGTCCTGCGCGTTGACCCGGTGGAAGAGCTCCACCGACCGGGTCAGGTCGGCCCCCGAGGCGACGACCTCCGGCGCGTACAGCCAGTCGCACTCCACGACCGTGCGGTCCGCGGCCGCCGGGAACATCCGGTGCACGATGACGTGGTCGGGCACGAGGTTGAGGAAGACCTGCGGGCGGACGGTGATGGCGTAGTAGCGGCGGTCCTGGCCCTCGTCGATGCCCGCGATGCGGGCGAAGCCGCCGCTGCCGTCGACCGTGAACCCCTCGGCCTCGTCCGCGAACGCCGCGCCGTGCCCCACGTAGTACTGCGCGGCGAAGCCGTCCGCGAACTCCGGTAGCACGTCGGTGAGTTCGGGGTGGATGGTGGCGCAGTGGTAGCACTCCATGAAGTTCTCGACGATCAGCTTCCAGTTGGCGCGCACGTCGTAGCCGATGCGCCGCCCGAGGGCCAGTCCATCCACCGCGTACCGTTCGATCGCGTCCGCGCCGCCCAGCCGTTCGCTGACCGCGCCGATCACCGTCTCCTCGAAGGAGGGCGGTGCGTCGGCCAGGCACACCCACACGTACCCCAGCCACTCGCGCAGCCCGACCGGCAGCAGCCCGCGCTCGGCCCGGTCCACGTCCGGCATCCGCCGCAGGTTGGGCGCGGCCACCAGCCGCCCGTCCAGGTCGTACGTCCAGGCGTGGTAGGGGCACTGGAGGTTGCGGCGGATCTCGCCCGACTCCTCGGTGCACAGCCGGGCGCCCCGGTGGCGGCAGACGTTGAGGTAGGCGCCGAAGCCGCCGCGCCGGTCGCGGACGACCAGCACGTTCTCCCGGCCGACCTGGACCGTACGGAACGCGCCCGGCCGCGGCAGGTCGGCGGCGCGTACCGCGCAGAACCAGAGCGACTCGAAGACGTACTGCTGTTCCTGGCGGAAGACGGCGGGGTCGGTATAGAGGGAGCCGGGGAGGGTGCTGGTGAGGCTGGTACCCGTGGTGGTTCCGGGGCTCTCGGGGGCGAGGGTCATCGGACGCCTCCTGAGGCGGACGGGGCAGGTGAGGTGGCGGTGGCCGTGCGCAGGCGCTCGGGTGCGAACAGCCCGACGGGGTGCGCGGTCCGCCCGGTCAGCGCCAGGTCGGCGAGAATCTCGCCGACCACCGGCACGAACTTGAAGCCGTGGCCGGAGAAGCCGCAGGCCACCGTGACGGCGTCGGTGTGCGCAGGGTGCCGCGCGATGACGAAGTGCTCGTCGGGGGTGTTGGTGTACATGCAGGTGACGGACTTCAGGTGACGGCCGGGCAGGGACGGCAGCAGCCGGGCCGTCTGCCCGGCCATGTCCCGTACCTCGTCCTCGCGCACGCTCCGGTCAACGGTCTCCGGCGTGCAGCCGGTGCCCCGGCGGAAGAACGCCACCTTCGCGCCGTGCCCCGGGCCGTCGATGGCGGGGAAGCCGTAGATCTGTACGCCGTCCGCGTCCTCCCAGATGTAGACGGGATGCCGCTCCGGGACGTACGGGCCGGTGCCTCCCTCGGGCTCGAACCAGTGCATGACCTGGCGCTCGACGCCGAACGCCACCCCGAGGCCCGGCAGCAGCCCCGGAGCCCAGGCGCCGGGGCAGACGACCAACTGCCCGGCGGTGTAAGCAGCTTCATGAGTGCGCACCCGCACGCCGCGACCGCCCGGCAGCGCTTCCCACCGGGTGACCGGCTCCTGGAAGCGGAGGTCCGCGCCGCCCCGCGCGGCCAGCTGGAGCTGTGCGGCGACGGTGTTCTCCGGGCGTACGAATCCGGCGCGTGCCTCGTAGAGCGCGACCTCGTCGGCCGCGGGGGCGAGCGTCGGGAAGCGGCGCCGGATCTCCCGCGCGCCGAGCATCTCGTGCGGCAGGTCCCAGGTACGGGCGGAGAGCAGCGACCCGGCGACGGTACGGCTCTCCGGCCGCCCCAGCATCACCCCGCCGCACAGCGTGGCGATCCGCCGCCCGGTGGAACGTTCCAGCTCCTCGTACAGCTCGTAGGCGCGCAGCAGCAGGGGCACATACGCCGGGTCCTCGAAGTACGACTGGCGGGTGATGCGCGAACCGCCGTGACTGGAGCCGTGGCTGTGCACCGCGCCGAACTTCTCCAGCCCCAGCACGCGCGCCCCGCGCGCGGCCAGGTGGTGGGCCGCGGCGCTGCCCATGCCGCCGAGGCCGATCACGATCACGTCATGGGTGGGGGACAAGCGGACCTCCCGGGTCGGCGGCGGACACTCGGCGGGCTGCTGCGGCTATCTGCGCAGGTGTTCCCTGGCGGGGTCGAACAGCGGCTCGGCGGCGACCGTCGCCGCGGCCTTCTCCCCGAAGTACTCGATGTGCACGGCCGTCCCGGGCACGGCGGCCCGCGCCGGCAGCCACGCGTACGCGACCGTCCGCCCGACGGTGTATCCGTACGCCGCGCTGGTCACGTAGCCCGCGGGCGCGCCGTCCACGTACACCGGTTCCCTGCCCATCACGATCGCCGCCGGGTCGTCGAGCGTCAGGCACGCCAGCCTGCGCCGCGCGCCGTCCGGCGACCGCCCCGACAGGGCCGCGCGTCCCACGAAGTCGCCCTTGTCCATCCGGACGGCCCAGCCCAGACCCGCTTCGTACGGGTCGTGCTCGGTGGTCATGTCCTGCCCCCAGGCGCGGTAGCCCTTCTCCAGACGGAGGCTGTCGAAGGCGCCGCGCCCGGCCGCGACCACGCCGAGGCGCTGCCCGGCCGCCCACAGCGTGTCCCACAGGCGCAGGCCCAGGTCCGCGCTCGTGTACAGCTCCCAGCCCAGCTCGCCGACGTACGACAGCCGCAGCGCGGTCACCGGCACCTCGCCGACGAACGCCCGCTTCGCCGTGAAGTAGCCGAACGCGCGGTGCCCGAAGTCGTCGTGGGTCAGCGGCTGGACGAGGTCGCGGGCGCGCGGGCCCCAGACGCCGACGCAGCAGGTGCCGGGCGTGAGGTCGCGGACTCGCACGTCCGCGGGCGCGTGCCGGGTCAGCCAGTCCAGGTCCGGGCCGCTGTTGACGCCGACCTGGAAGCGGTCGGCCGCCAGCCGGGCCACGGTCAGGTCGCTGCGGATGCCGCCCGCGTGGTCCAGCAGCAGCGTGTACGTCACGGAGCCGGGCCTCTTCGCGAGCTGGTTGGTGGTCATGTACTGGAGGAAGGCCGGCGCGCCGGGGCCGCTGATCTCCAGGCGCCTGAGCGGCGACATGTCGTAGAGCGCGACCCGCTCCCGGGTGGCGCGGGCCTCCGCGGCGGCCACCGGCGACCAGTGCCGGGCCGACCAGGCGTCCCGCTCCGGCAGCGCGATGCCGTCCGCCAGCGGGGCGTTGGCCTCGTACCACTGCGGGCGCTCCCAGCCGGCGCCTTCGAGGAAGTACGCGCCCAGCTCGCGCTGCCGCTCGTACCAGGGGCTGACCCGCAGCGGGCGCGGGCGGCGCGGCGGCTGGAGCGGGTGGACGACGTCGTACACCTCGGCGAACTGCCGGCGGGCGTGCTCGGCGACGTAGGCGGGGGAGCGCTGGGCGCCCTCGAACCGGCTGATCTCGCACTCGTGCACGTCGGTGGTGGGGCGGCCTTCGACGAGCCATTCGGCCAGCGCCTTGGCGACGCCCGCGGAGTGGGTCACCCACACCGCCTCGGCCAGCCAGAACCCGCGCAGTTCGGGCGCCTCGCCGAGCAGCGGCATGCCGTCGGGGGTGAAGGAGAAGACGCCGTTGAAGCCGTCCTCGACCGTCGAGCCGGCCAGGGCGGGCAGCAGCCGGCGGCTGTCGTCCCAGCTCGGGGCGAAGTCGTCGGGCGTGAAGGGCAGGGAGGAGGGCATCACGGGCGCGTCGTCGAAGGCGGGCACGGCGTACGGGTCCACGGGCAGCGGGCGGTGCGCGTACGAGCCGATGCCGATCCGCCCCGTGCCGGACGCTTCGGCGCCCTCTTCGACGTGCTCACGGAAGTACAGGTCGCGCTCCTGGAAGCGCAGGACGGGCCGCCGGCCGTCCGGCCCCGCGAGCACGGACGTCTTCACGTACTGGTGGGCCAGCGGCAGCAGCGGTACGCACACGCCCGCCATCGCGCCGATCACCGGGCCCCAGAAGCCCGCCGCCGAGACCACCACGTCCGCGGGGAAGGTGCCCCGGTCGGTGACGACGGCCGTCACCCGGCCCGCGTCCTGCTCGATCCCGGTGACGGTGTGCCGCTCCAGGAAGCGGGCGCCCCGGCTCCGCGCGCGCCGAGTCTGGGCGCGGGCGGCGGGCAGCGCCCTCGCCAGCCCGTCGCCGGGCGTGTGGAAGCCGCCCAGCACCCTGGTGGCGTCCAGCATCGGCCACAGCCCGGCGCACCGCCGGGCGTCGGCCAACTCGCCGGCGATGCCCCAGGAGGCGGCGAGCCCGGCCTTGCGGTGCAGTTCGGCCCACTGCTCCTCGGTGGTGGCGATCTCCAGCCCGCCGACGGCGTCGAAGCACGGCCGTCCGTCCTCGGTGAGCGCGGTGAACTTCTCGACCGTGTACGCGGCGAAGTCGCTCATGGTCTTGGAGGTGTTGGTGCGGAAGACCAGTCCGGGCGCGTGCGAGGTGGAGCCGCCGGGGGCGTGCAGCGGGCCCTGCTCCAGGACGGTGACGTCGCGCGCGCCGCGTGCGGTCAGCTCGTCGGCGAGGCTGCAGCCGACGATGCCCGCGCCGATGATCACGATGCGGGGCGGCACCGGGCCGCCCGTACCGGCCCGCGCGTTCACAGGACCACCACCGAACGCAGCACCTCACCGCGCCGCATCCGCGCGAAGGCCGCCTCCACGTCCGCCAGGCCCACGGTCTCCGAGACGAACGCACCCAGGTCCAGCTTGCCGCTCAGGTGCAGGTCGATCAGGACCGGGAAGTCCCGGCTGGGCAGGCAGTCCCCGTACCAGGAGGACTTCAGGGACCCGCCGCGCGCGAACACGTCGAGCAGCGGCAGCTCGATCCGCATGTCCGGTCCGGGCACGCCGACCAGGACCAGGGTGCCCGCCAGGTCCCGCATGGAGAAGCCCTGCCGGTACGTCTCCGGGCGGCCCACCGCGTCGATCACGACGTCGGCGCCGCGCCCGCCGGTCAGGGCGCGCACCGCCTCGACCGGGTCGGTGCCCCGGGAGTCGACGGTGTCGGTGGCGCCGAAGCGCTCGGCGGCGTCCAGCTTGCCGCCGTCGATGTCGACGGCGATGACGCGGCGCGCCCCGGCCCTCGACGCCCCGGCGATGGCGGCGTTGCCGACGGCGCCGCAGCCGATGACCGCCACGGTGTCGCCGCTGCCCACGCCCCCCGTGTGCACGGCGGCCCCGTACCCGGCCATCACCCCGCAGCCGATCAGCCCCGCCGCCTCGGGCCGGGCCGCCGGGTCGGCCTGCACCGCCTGCCCGGCCGCGATCAAGGTCTTCTCGGCGAAGGCGCCGATGCCGAGCGCCGGGGTCAGGGCCGTGCCGTCCAGCAGCGTCATCGGCTGGTCGGCGGTGCGGGAGTCGAAGCAGTACCAGGGGCGGCCGCGGCGGCAGGAACGGCACCGGCCGCACGGCGCCCGCCAGGCGAGCACCACGTAGTCGCCCGGCGCGAGGCCGGTGACGCCGGGGCCGGCGGCCTCGACGACGCCCGCCGCCTCGTGGCCGAGCAGGTAGGGGAAGCCGTCGCCGACCGCGCCCTCGCGGTAGTGCAGATCGGTGTGGCACACCCCGCACGCCTGCACGCCGACGAGGACTTCTCCCGGCCCGGGGTCGGGGACGAGGATCGGCAGCACCTCGACGGGCGCGCCCTTCTTGGCGGCGACGACGGCGCGGGCTTCGTGCGGCATGACTCACTCCTAAACAGCGCCTGCGGGGGCAGGGGCGGGTGCGTGGAGCTGGCACGGATGCCGTTATGGGGGATGGCGGGGCACCGGGGCCCGCGAGGACGCGGGCGGCCGCGTGGACCGGTCGGGGAACCGGGGGAGGAGCAGGGAACCGCGGGCGGCGGACGAACACCCCTGTGAGCCCCTGGTGTTGCCCATGGCGCGCTGTGTTGCGCCATGAGAGACATGCTGGAAGTCCGTCAGCGATCCGTCAAGAGGTGCCGGGTCACCGCCCGTCAGCCCGCGAAACCCATCCGCCGCGAGAGGTCCGCCGCCGCCTTCACCGCCTGCCCGGCCAGCTCCGGCAGCAGCGCCCGCGCCATCCGGTACGCCGGGCCCGAGACGCCGATCGCGCCGATCACCGCACCGTCGTGCGCCCGCACCGGCGCCGCCACCGCGTTCAGCCCGATCTCCAACTCCTCGCGGGAACAGGCGAAACCCTCCGCGGCGGCGGCGGTCAGCTGCCGGCGCAGCTCGCCCGGCGTGGTCAGCGTGTCGGGGGTGAAGCGGGCGTGTTTGCGTTCCACCAGGCGCTCGCGGCGCTCCTTCGGCAGGTGCGCGAGCAGCACCTTGCCGCTCGCGGTGGCGTGCAGGGGCGTGCGCCGGCCCAGCCAGTTGTACGCGGTGACCGCGGCAGCGCCCCGCGCCTGCATGATGTTGACCACCGCGTCCCCGTCCAGGACGGCGATGTTGGCGGTCTCGCCGGTCTCGTCGGCGAGCGCCCGGCACACCGGCTGCCCCTCCTGCGAGATGTCCAGCCGGATGGCGGCGGCCCCGGCCAGCCGGAGCACCCCCGCGCCCAGGTAGTACTTGCCGCGCTCGTGCTCCTGCTCCACGAGCCCCCGGTTCTCCAGGACGCCCAGGATGCGGAAGGCGGTGGACTTGTGCACCCCCAACTCCTCGGCGATCTCGGTGACTCCGGCCTCGCCGAGCCGGGCCAGGATCTCCAGTACGCTCACCGCGCGGTCCACGGACTGGACGGATCCGGCCGCTCCCCGCCTCTCCTCGGACCGGTCGCCGGCCGCCTCGGTCGTCTTCGACATGGGTCTTTGCTTCACCACCCGTTGGCCCCGCGGGGCACCTCGCGAGGAGCGGGGGCCGACAAGCGCCGGTGGGCCCTTGACGGCGCGCTTCCCGGTCTGGATTCTGTTGCGCATCGCGCTCTGCGATGCGTTATTCAAAACGCCATGATACCGATCAGCGCTGGGGGAGCCAGATGATTCCCGTCTGCCGCACCGAGGACCTGCCCGAGGGCGGGGCCGTACGGATCGAGATCGACGCCGCCACACCCGCCATCGCCGTCTTCCGCAGCGAAGGCGCCCTCTACGCCCTCGACGACACCTGCAGCCACCAGGACGCCTCACTCTCGGAAGGCTGGGTCGAGGACTGCCACGTCGAATGCCCCCTGCACGCCGCCCTGTTCGACCTGCGCACCGGCCGGCCCAGCTGCCCGCCTGCCCGCCGTCCCGTCCGCACCCACGAGGTCACCGAGGCCGACGGCATGATCCACGTCCGGCCCGGCACGCGGGAGGCCACCGTACGGGAAGACGCCTACGCATGAGGACCGTCACCGTCGTCGGCGCCTCACTGGCCGGACTGTACGCGGCGCGGGCCCTGCGCTCCGAAGGGTTCGACGGCCGGCTGGTCGTCGTCGGCGCGGAGCGCCACCGCCCGTACGACCGGCCGCCGCTGTCCAAGACCTTCCTCACCCAACGGCCGCCCGCGGGACCGGAGCCGGCCCGGCTGGAGCTGTGCGACCGCGACGAGGAAGCCGGACTGGCCGCCGAGTGGCACCTCGGCACCCGGGCCACCGCACTGGACACCGTGGGACGCACGGTGACCCTCGACGACGGCCGCACGGTCCGCCCCCTGCGCACCGACGGCGTCGTCATCGCCACCGGAGGCGCCCCGCGCACCCTGCCGGGACCGCCGCCGGCCGGCGTGCACACCCTGCGGACCGTCGACGACGCCGTCGCCCTGCGCGCCGCACTGCACGACGGGACACCCCGCGTGGTCGTCATCGGCGGCGGATTCATCGGCGCCGAGGTCGCCTCCTCGTGCGCCGCGCTCGGACTGCCCGTGACGGTCGTCGAGGCCGCCCCCCTGCCGCTGGTGCCGCAACTCGGCATCGACATGGCCAGGGTGTGCGCCGGCCTCCACGCCGACCACGGGGTACGGCTGCTGTGCGGCACCCGCGTCAAAGGGCTGCTGGACGACGGCGCGGGCCGCGTACGGGCCGTCGAACTCGCCGACGGGCGGCTGCTGGACGCCGACACGGTCGTCACCGGGATCGGGGTGCGCCCCGCCACCGGCTGGCTGACCGGGTCGGGACTGCGCCTGGACGACGGTGTGGTGTGCGACGCGGGCGGTGTGACGGCGGCCCCGCGGGTGGTCGCCGTGGGCGACGTGGCGCGCTACGCGGGCGTCCGCTCCGAGCACTGGACCAGCGCCACCGAACAGCCCGCGACGGCCGTGCGCAACCTGCTCGCCGGCGCCACCGTCGCGCGGCACACCGCCCTGCCGTACTTCTGGTCGGACCAGTACGGCGCGCGGCTCCAGCTGGCCGGGCGGCGCGGACCGCACGACACCGTGCGGATCGTCGAGGGCGACCCCGGCGACCGGAGCTTCCTGGCCGTCTACGAAAGCGACGGGCGCACCACCGCGGCGTTCGCCGTCAACCGGCCGCGGCCCTTCATGCGGCTGCGCCGCCGACTCGCGACGGAGGCTCCGGAGCCTTGCGGGCCGCCCGGCCCTCCCGCCGCGCCTGCCGGCGCTCCCGGCGCAGCGCCCTGGCCGTACTGCTCGGCTGCGAACGCACCCCGTTGCGCTGCACCCACACCTGGCGCGTGACCCAGACGTCCAGTACCGCCCACGTCGCGACCACCGTGCTCGCGACCGTGCTGAGCACGGCGGGGAAGGCCAGCCAGGCGCCCGCCATCGTGCACAGGAACGCCACCATGGCCTGAATGAGCGTCACCGCCGCGATGATGACCGCGCGCACCGCGGCCGTGCGCACCGGGTCCGGCATCCGGTACCGGGTGGCCGGCTCCTCCTGCCACAAGGGACGCCTGCCGCCGACCAGGTGGGCGTCACCGTCTTCGAGGTCCATGATGGCGTCACTCTCCCCGTACCCGCACGTACCCGCCTGCCTCGTTCTCCAGGTGACTGCCCGGCTTTCACCCATTACATGTCTGTGTTGACGGCGCACCACCACCCACCATGGTCACGAACGGGAACGCCGCCCGGTTCCCGGTCGATGTGATTTTCGGCCAACCGCTCCGGCGTACGCCTGTGTGCGAGGGTGGTGTTCGAGGCCACATGTGTGGGCGGGTTGTCCTGGAATCAGCCGACAACTGGGGACGATCCGCCCCTGACCTGCGGATCCATCGTCCGAACGGGGCTTCGGCCAGAGCTGTCGAGAGTAGTAGGCTCGCGCCGTTTGTTGACGGAACACCACCCCCCGTGCGCCGGGGTTGACGTAGGGGAGGCCATGCGCTTTCGAGGGAAGACGATCACTCGGAAGATCGCAGCGCTGCTGCTGGTGCCGCTGGTGTCCCTCACCGCCATGTGGGCCTTCGCGACGTACCTGACCGGGCGCGAGGCCAACCAGCTGCTGGACGTCGGCAGCGTCGTCGCCAAACTCGGCTACCCGGCCGAGGACGCCGTACAGGCCCTCCAGCAGGAGCGCCGCCAGAGCCTGCTGTACCTGGCCGACCGGCGCGGCGCCAACGCGCTGGGCGAGCTGCGCAAGCGCACCCGCGAGACCGACAAGGTCGTCACCAAGCTGCGCGACAACGCCGCCGAACCCGCCGTCCGCGACGACCTCAACGGCGTCGCGGGCGAGCGGATGGACGACGTCGTCAAGGCCCTCGGCCGGCTGTCCTCGCTGCGCACCCGGATCGAGGACAACACCATCTCCCGCGACGCGGCGTTCGAGGCGTACAACGCCCTCGTCGACCCCAACTACGAGTTCCTCGCGGCGCTGCACGCGCTGGAGAACGTGGAGATGGACAAGCAAGGCCGCGCCCTGGTCAACGTCACCCGCGCCCGGGAGGCCGTCTCCCGCGAGGACGCGCTGATGTCCGCGGCGATCGCCTCCGGCACCATGGGCAAGCGCGACCTGCGCGGCTTCGCCGACCGCGTCGCCGAGCGCCGCGTCCTGTACGCGACCAGCCTGCCCGTGCTGCCCGGCGACGACCGGGCCGTCTTCACCGACTACTGGCAGTCCGCACCCGCCCGCGAACTGACCTCCTACGAGGACCGCATCATCGACGGCGGCCCGTCCGGAGCGCCCCGCGCCGTCAACGCCGAACGCTGGAACACCGCCGCCGGGAAGGTCCTCGGCGACCTCCAGCGGATGGGCCGGGAGGCCGGTGACCGCTACAAGGAGCGGGTCGAGCCCGTCGCCGTGGCCGTCCTGGTCAAGGCCGCCGTCGCGGGCGTCCTCGGCTTCGTCGCCCTGCTGGTCTCCGTCGTCGTCTCGGTCCGCATCGGCAGCCGGCACGTCAAGGACCTGATCCGGCTGCGCAAGGAGGCCCACGAGGTCTCCGGCGTCCGGCTGCCCAGCGTGATGCGGCGCCTCGCCGCGGGCGAACAGGTCGACGTCGAGGCCGAGGCGCCGCGCAGGGAGTTCGGCCAGAGCGAGACCGAACAGGTCGGCCAGGCGCTGAACACCCTCCAGCGGGCCGCCGTCGAGGCCGCCGTCAAACAGGCCGACATGCGCCGCGGCGTCTCCGAGGTCTTCGTCAACCTCGCCCGCCGCAGCCAGGTGCTGCTGCACCGCCAGCTGACCCTGCTGGACACCATGGAACGCCGTACCGAGAACGCCGACGAACTCGCCGACCTCTTCCGCCTGGACCACCTCACCACCCGCATGCGCCGGCACGCCGAGGGCCTGGTCATCCTCTCCGGCGCGGCCCCCTCACGGCAGTGGCGCAAGCCCATCCAGCTGATGGACGTGGTGCGGGCTGCGGTCGCCGAGGTCGAGGACTACGAGCGCATCGAGGTGCGCCGGCTGCCGCGGCTGCTGGCCGTGCAGGGCCCCGCGGTCTCCGACCTCACCCACCTGATCGCCGAACTCCTGGAGAACGCCACCGTCTTCTCGCCCCCGCACACCGCGGTGCAGGTGGTCGGCGAGCGGGTCTCCAACGGCTTCACCCTGGAGATCCACGACCGCGGCCTGGGCATGAAGCCCGACGTCCTGCTCGACGCCAACCTGCGGCTCGCCGAGACCCCCGAGTTCGAGCTGTCCGACACCGACCGGCTCGGCCTGTTCGTGGTCAGCCGCCTCGCCCAGCGCCAGGGCGTGCGCGTCTCGCTCCAGCCCTCCCCGTACGGCGGCACCACCGCCGTCGTCTTCATCCCCGCCGCGCTCCTGACCGAGGACACCGGCCGCGAGGACGGCTCGGAGACCGGCAGCCGGCGGATCGACGGGCGCCGGACCGGGGAGCTGGAGGCGCCCGGCGGCAAGCTGGCCGCGCTGGCCCAGGTGCCCGTACCGCTGCCCGAACCGGCCGGCCGGATGCCGGCGGCCGTCGAGGGACCGGCCGGGCCGGCCCGGCGGACGGAGACGGACGACGAGGACAGCCTCTTCGGCTCCCGCGCGCCCCGCGGACCCCGCGACACCGGCCGCGGCACCCGGGACCGGGACGCCGAGCGCGGCCGCCTCCGCCCCCGCCGCGACGGTACGCACGGCGTCGCCCCGGTGCCGTCCGCGGCGTCACCGGAACAGCACCAGCAGACCCGCGACCAGGCCCCGGCCGGCGACGGGCCCGCGCCGCTGCCGCGCCGGCACCGCGCGCCCGTGCTGGTCCGCGACCACGGCAGGCCGGTCGACGGCGCGGCACGCGGCGACGTACGCTCCGACGCGGACACGAACGGCGACACGGATGCGGACATGGACACCGGTACGACAACGGGTACGGGCCTGGCCCCGTCCGAGCGGCCCGCCACCACGGCAGGAGGGCTGCCCCGCCGCGTACGGCAGGCCAGTCTCGCCCCCCAGCTCAAGGCCGAGCCCGCGGCGCAGGACGAGTCCGGCACCGGGCCCGCCGGCGCGGCGGACGACCGCGACGCGGAGGACGTCCGCGCCCGCATGACCTCGCTCCAGCGCGGCTGGCAGCGTGGCCGCCGGGACAACGGCGAGGACGACGGCCGGCGGGACGGCAGCGACAGCACAGCACCAGGAAACACACCGGGAGGGGACGGTCGATGACCGCACCGAAGGCAGCAGCGGCCAGTGCCGAGTCGAAGGGCCCGCAGGGGTCGGGCGAGCTGAGCTGGCTCCTCGACGAGCTGGTCGAGCGGGTGGGCAGCATCCGCAAGGCGCTCATCCTCTCCAGCGACGGCCTGGCCACCGGCGCGTCGGCCGACCTGACCCGGGAGGACAGCGAGCACCTCGCGGCGGTCGCCTCCGGCTTCCACAGCCTGGCCAAGGGCGTCGGCCGGCACTTCGAGGCCGGCCGGGTACGGCAGACGCTGGTCGAACTCGACGAAGCGTTTCTCTTCGTCAGCGCGGCGGGCGACGGGAGCTGCCTCGCCGTCCTCGCCGACGCCGACTCCGACGTCGGGCTGGTCGCGTACGAGATGACGCTGCTCGTCAAGCGGGTCGGCGCCCACCTGGGCACCGCGCCCCGGGCCGGGCAGCCCGCCGACGGCTGACCGGAGGATGACGGCACGGTGACGCCATGACCACAGACGGCCCGGACAACGCCGGGTACCGGGACGCCAGTTGGTACGACGACGACGCGGGCCCCGTGGTGCGCCCGTACGCGATGACCCGCGGACGCACCAGCACCGAGGCCGAACCCCACCTTGACCTGATCGCCCTGGTGATCGCCGAGGACCGGCAGGGCGAACCGCTCGACGACCAGACCCTGTCGCCGGAGCACGTGGACATCGTCGGCCTGTGCCGCGACGCCCCGCTGTCCGTCGCGGAGCTGGCGGCCGAACTCGACCTGCCGCTCGGCGTGGTACGGGTGCTCATCGGCGACCTGCTGGACGCGGAGCTGGTCCACGTGAGCCGGCCCGTGCCCCCGGCGGAGCTGCCCGACGAGCAGATCCTCCGCGAGGTGATCGACGGGCTCAGGGCGCTGTGACAGCGGCCCGCCCGCCCCACGAACTGCAAGGACCAAGGATGCGAACGAGCACCACCAGCGGCGAACCGAGAGAGGACTGCCATGGTCTTCGGGCGCTCTGAACGACGCCGCAAGCAGGCCGCCGACCCCGTCACCCTCAAGATCCTGGTGGCGGGCGGCTTCGGCGTGGGCAAGACGACCCTGGTGGGCGCGGTCAGCGAGATCAAGCCGCTGCGCACCGAGGAACGGCTGACCGAGGCGGGCCGGCCGGTCGACGACCTCGTCGGGGTGGAGGGCAAGCGGACCACCACCGTCGCCATGGACTTCGGGCGCATCACGCTCCGCGAGGACCTGGTGCTCTACCTCTTCGGCACGCCGGGCCAGGACCGCTTCTGGTTCCTGTGGGACGAACTGGCCCGCGGCGCGCTCGGCTCGGTCGTGCTGGCCGACACCCGGCGCCTGGAGGAGTCCTTCGCCGCCATCGACTACTTCGAGCGCCGCGGCATCCCCTTCATGGTGGCCGTCAACTGCTTCGACGGCGCCGAACGCTACCCGGCAGAAACGGTTCGCGACGCGCTGGACCTGGACCCCGAGGTGCCGGTGATGCTGTGCGACGCGCGCGAGAAGGACTCCGCCAGGGACGTGCTCATCGCGGTCGTGGAACACGCGATGCACGTGAGTGCCCGGCGGCGCGAGCCCGCGCTTCCCTGAGGCGTGGAAAGTACGGCCCGTACTCCGCCGTCCGGAGTACGGGCCGTACGCCTGCCGCCCGCCCGTACACGGCGGACGGGCTCCCGGGAGGCGGTCAGGCGCCCCCGTCACCCCCCTCGTGCCAGCCGAAGCTCCGCTCCACGGCCCGGCGCCAGTTGCCGTACTCGCGCTCCCGCGTCGGCCCGTCCATCCGCGGTGTCCACTCCGTGTCCCGCTTCCAGTGCGCCCTCAGCTCGTCCAGGTCCTGCCACACGCCGGTCGCCAGCCCCGCCGCGTACGCCGCGCCCAGGCACGTCGTCTCCGCGACCACCGGCCGGATCACCGGCACGCCCAGCACGTCCGCCTGGTGCTGCATCAGCAGGTTGTTGACGGTCATGCCGCCGTCGACCTTCAGCGCGGTGATCTGCACGCCGGAGTCCTGGTACATGGCGTCCACCACCTCGCGCGTCTGCCAGCTGGTGGCCTCCAGCACCGCGCGCGCCAGGTGGGCCTTGGTGACGTAACCGGTCAGCCCGGTGATCACGCCGCGCGCGTCCGACCTCCAGTACGGCGCGAACAGCCCCGAGAACGCCGGGACGATGTACGCCCCGCCGTTGTCGGCGACACTCGCCGCCAGCCCCTCGATCTCGCCGGCCGAGTCGATGAGGCCCAGCTGGTCCCGGAACCACTGCACCAGCGCACCGGTGATGGCGATCGAACCCTCCAGGCAGTAGACCGGGGCCTCGCCGCCCAGCTGGTAGCCCAGCGTCGTCAGCAGCCCGCTCTTGGAGGGCACCGGCCGGCCGCCGGTGTTCAGCAGCAGGAACGAACCGGTGCCGTAGGTGTTCTTCGCCTCGCCGACGCCGTAACAGGTCTGCCCGAACACCGCGGCCTGCTGGTCGCCCAGCGCCGAGGCCACCGGCACCCCGCGCAGCTGCCCGACGGCCGTCCCGTACACCTCGGCCGAGGAGCGGATCTCCGGCAGCATCACCTCGGGCACCCGCATCGCGGACAGGATCGCCGGGTCCCACTGGAGCGTGTGCAGGTTCATCAGCATCGTGCGCCCGGCGTTGGTCACGTCCGTGACGTGCACGCCGCCGTCCGTACCGCCCGTCAGGTTCCAGATGAGCCACGAGTCGACGGTCCCGAAGGCGATCTCGCCGCCCTCGGCCCGCGCCCGCAGGCCCGGCACGTTGTCCAGCAGCCAGGCCGCCTTCGGCCCGGAGAAGTAGCTGGCCAGCGGCAGGCCCGTGGCGTCGCGGAAGCGGTCCTGGCCGTCCGCGCCGCCCAGGTCGGCACAGAGCTGGGAGGTACGGGTGTCCTGCCAGACGACCGCGTTGTGCACCGGCTTGCCGGTGGACCGGTCCCACAGCACGGTGGTCTCGCGCTGGTTGGTGATGCCCAGCGCGCTGAGCTGGTCGGCGCGCAGCCCCGCCTTGGCCAGCGCGCCCGCCACCACGGCCTGCACCTTGGCCCAGATCTCGGTGGCGTCGTGCTCCACCCAGCCGGGCTTGGGAAAGATCTGCCGGTGCTCGCGCTGGTCGACGGCGACGATCGCGCCGTCGTGGTTGAAGATGATGCAGCGGCTGGAGGTCGTGCCCTGGTCGATCGCGGCGACGTACTTGTCCGTCGTGCCGTCCGTCATGACGTCTCCTGACTCCTCGTTGCCGGTCCCCACTGCCTGCCCGGGTGCCGCGCCCGGTCAGTAGACCGCGGTGAACACGAGCCCGGAGAGCACCGCCCCGATGAGCGGGCCGGCCACCGGAATCCAGGCGTAGGACCAGTCGGAGGTGCCCTTGTTGGGAATGGGGAGCAGTGCGTGGGCGATGCGCGGCCCCAGGTCGCGGGCCGGGTTGATGGCGTACCCGGTGGGCCCGCCGAGCGAGAGGCCGATGCCGGCCACCAGCAGCGCGACGAGCAGGACGTTGATGCCGGAGCCGTAGACACCGGCGTCGGCGCCGGGCACCTGCCCGATCCCGATGCCCTCGTTCTTGCCGAAGAACAGCAGCGGCAGCACCAGACCGACGGTCGCGATGATCTCGGTGACGAGGTTGGCGGCCGGGCTGCGCACTTCCGGGGCGGTGGCGAAGACCCCCAGGGTCGGCTGCGCCTTGTCCGCCTCCGCGTTGGCGGCGAACTGCGCGTAGTACAGGGCCCACGCCAGTACGGCACCGAGCACCGCGCCCACCAACTGCGCCGCCATGTACAGCGGCACCTTCGACCACTCCGTGCCGTCCGCGACCGCCGAGCCCAGCGTCACCGCCGGGTTGAGGTGGCCGCCGGACAGCGGCGCCGCGGTGTAGGCCCCGGCGAGCACGCCGAAGCCCCACCCGAACGCGACGACCACCCAGCCGGCGGCCTTCGCCTTGGAGTGGTGCAGGGTGACGGCGGCGCACACGCCGGCGCCGAAGAGGATCAGGACGGCGGTGCCGATGACCTCGCCGACGAAAATGTCCCCGTTGGAATACATGGCGGCTCCTTGTCCCTGGCCCGGGGAGTGGCCCCCGGTCCTCCGTGCAGGGTGCGTACTTCCCGTGCCACGGGAGGGCGGCGGGCGCACGGCCACCGCGCCCCGCGCGGCGTGCGCGTCGAGCGTGCCGGTACGTCGGTACCGCCCATGGGGAGCCGGGCAGCGCGGAACGCCGCCACGCGGCCTGGATGCCTGGCTGCGGCGGTGCCGACGGACACCCGGAAGTGTTCACCGCAGGTGACGGGGCGTCAAGGTGCCGGGTAGGGACGGGACTCAGTCCCCGCGCCGCCGCCCCCGGCGCACCTCGTGCCCCGGAGCTCCCGGCCGCCCCGCCACCCAACTGCTCGCCCCTTTCAGGGCTTTGGCCGCTTTCTTCAGCGGCGCCAGCGCCGCCGCTGCCTGCTCGTGCCCGCGCACGCTGCCCGGCGCGCACTCCACCGTCGCGAGCGACAGCGTCACCGGCAGCCCGCCCGCCGACCAGGGCGCGTCCAGCACGGCGGCCGCGAACACCTCCACCTCGCCGGGACCGGCCAGCACCAGGAAGTCGTCCCCGCCGATGTGCCCCACCCGCGCCGCGGGCAGCTCCGCCGCCGCCCGTGCCAGCGCGTGCCCCACGGCGCGGATCAGCGTGTCGCCCGCCGCGAACCCGGCCCCGTCGTTGACCTGCTTGAACCCGTCCACGTCCAGCCAGCTCAGCGCGAACGCCCGGCCGTCGGCGATCCGCCGGTCCACCTCCGCGTTCACCGCGTCGGAGCCGGGCAGCCGGGTCAGCGGGTTGAGCCGCGCCGCCTCCTCCACCCGGCTCTCGGCCAGCGCCCGCAGGATGTCGGCCAGGTGCACCACGCCCACGCAGCGGCCCTGCTCGTCCACCACCGCCACATCGTCGCCGGTACGGTCGCGGTGGCCGTCCGTGACCACGTCCAGCACCTCCCAGGCGGTGGCGTCGGCGCCCACCGTCCGCGGCCGGTCGGCCAGCCGCAGCGCCGGGCGGCCGGCGTACAGCGCGTGCCCGTACCGGCCGGAGAGCGACAGCAGGAACCGGTCGCGGTCGATGGCCCGTACCGGTACGCCGTCGGGGTCCACCAGCAGGACGCCGGAGACCCCGGGGAAACCGGTCAAGTGGCTGCGCACCGCGCCCGCCGAGGCGGACATCGGCAGCAGCGCGGCGGGCTGGAGGAACTGCGTCACGGGCGGCCCCGCCGGGGGCAGGTGCCGCCCGCCGCCCACGTACGCGCTCGCCACGGGACCGTACTCCGGCGGCTCGGGAACGTAGACGCCGGCCGCCGGGCGCCGCGCGGGCGGCGCGAACAGGAAACCCTGCGCGAGCTGGGCGCCCGCCCCGCGCGCCGCCGCGTACTGCCGCTCGGTCTCCACCCCCTCCACCGCCAGCAGGCCGCCCAGGACCTCGCACAGCTGCCGCATCGCGGCCACGGCGGCCCGCCGCCCCCGGTCGTCGTCCAGCCCCTCGCACAGGGAGGCGTCCAGCTTCACCAGGTCGGGGGCGAGGTCACCGAGCAGCCGCAGCGGCAGGTCCCCGTCGCCGACCCCGTCCGCGCAGATGCGGTACCCGTCCTGCCGCAGCCCCGCCACGGCCTCCAGCAGCGCCTGCCGCGGCACGTGCGTGAACGGTCCGCCGAGATCGACCGTGATCTCCCACGGCCGCCGGCCCACGTCGTGCACGGCCTTGCGCAGCGCGGTCAGGCCCGGCAGTTCGGCGAGCGTCGTGGCGAACACGTTGACGTGCAGCGGGAGCAGCGTCTCCTGCTGCGCGGCCGACCGTACGGCGAGACCGGCCAGCTCGGCGTCCAGGCCGGCGGAGCGGCGCGCCGCCGTCAGCACGTCGCCGCGTTCGGGGCGGGCGAGTATCTCCAGGGCGGCGACCGAGCCGGTCGCCAGGTTCACGACGGGCTGGAAGGCGAATCGGAGCTGGTCCGTCCAGGCAGGCACGGCAGCAGAATGCCCGCTCAGGGCAGTGCTGACGGGTGGTTCACGTACTGTTCACGCATCCTTCCGGCGCACTCGAACGGGTGTCGCCGCACGTGCCGGGGGCCGCGCGGCCACCCGCCGCCTCACCGCACCGCGCCCCCGCCTCACCGCACCGCGATCACCGCGGAACCGTGCCCGAACAGCCCCTGGTTCGCCGTGATCCCCGCCCGCGCGCCCGGCACCTGCCGCGCCCCCGCCCGCCCGCGCAACTGCCACGTCAGCTCGCAGACCTGCGCGATCGCCTGCGCCGGCACCGCCTCCCCGAACGAGGCCAGGCCGCCGCTGGGGTTCACCGGCAGCCGTCCGCCGAGCGCCGTCACCCCTTCGCGCAGCAGCTTCGCGCCCTCGCCGGCGGGGCACAGGCCGAGGTCCTCGTACCACTGGAGTTCCAGCGCGGTGGACAGGTCGTAGACCTCCGCGAGCGACAGGTCGCCGGGTCCGAGGCCCGCCTCCTCGTAGGCGCGGCGGGCGATGGAGGGCCGGAAGGCGGCCGGCGGCTCCGGCACGGCGGCGGAGTCGGTCGCGATGTCCGGCAGGTCCAGGTCCGCCCGCGGGTACTCCGGCGTCGCCGTGGAGACGGCCCGGATACGGACGGGGTCCCGCACCCCTCGCCGGCGCGCGAGGTCCGGCGCGGCCAGGACCAGCGCCGCGGCCCCGTCCGACGTGGCGCAGATGTCCAGCAGCCGCAGCGGGTCGGCGACCACGGGCGACGCGGCGACCTCCGCCGCCGTCACCGCCGTGCGGTAGCGCGCGTACGGATTGGCCGCCCCCGCCGCCGCGTTCTTGACCTTCACCTGCGCGAAGTCGTCGGTCGTGTCCCCGTACAGGGCCATCCGGCGCCGCGCGTACAGCCCGAAGTAGGCGGGGTTGGTGGCCCCCAGCAGCCGGAAGCGCAGCCAGTCGGGATCGTCGGGCCGGTCGCCGCCCGCCGGCGCGAAGAAGCCCTTCGGCGCCGCCTCGGCGCCGACCACCAGCACCACGTCCGCCAGGCCCGCCAGGATCTGCGCCCGCGCCGTGGCGATGGCCTGCGCCCCGGACGCGCACGCCGCGTAGACGCTCGTCACCCGCGCGCCCTGCCAGCCCAGCGCCCGCGCGAACGCGGCCCCCGCCACGTAACCGGGATAGCCGCCGCGCACGGTGCCCGCGCCGACGACCGACTGGACGTCGGTCCACGCCAGCCCCGCGTCGGCCAGCGCGGCCCGCGCCGCCACCGTCCCGTACTCGACGAAACCGCGGCCCCCTTTGCCCCAGGCGTGCATGCCCGCCCCGAGCACGGCGATGTCACCGGTCACGGCCGCCTCCCGCCGCTTCCCCTCGCGGGGCCTCCGCCGGCCCGACCGGCCGCCACCACCACGTCGTCCACACGGTGTCCGCGTCCTCGCCCAGCACGCCGGGGACCACCTCGGCCTCCATGCCGACCCGCAGGTCCGCGACGGTGACCCCCGGCGCGGTCTGCCCGAGCACCACCATCCGCTCCGCCGCCAGCTCCACCGCGACCAGGGTGCGCGGCTCCCACGGCACGCCGGGATCGCAGACGTAGGGCGGCGGCGGCCGGTAGCGCCCGTCCGTGTACGACCACACCGTGCCGCGCCGCGACAGCGGCACCTCCGCCAGCTCGGTGCCGTCACAGCGGGGGTTGCGGCAGAAGAAGTCGGCGCGGGGGAAGAAAACCGCACCGCAGGCCCCGCACCGGGTGCCCAGAAGGCGGAAGCCCGCCGCGTCCCGCTCGTCCTCTCCGCCGGTGAACCACCCCGGCACCACCGGCCTGCGCGTACGTGTCACGACGCCTCCCGGAACCAGCTCGGCGGAACCGCCGCCTCGCAACTGACGAACCGTCAGGAGTTTGGCACGCCGTTCCGCCGAGTGGAACGGGCCCGGCTGAACCTGATACCGCCGCACCGCGTCCACCAAGGCGCGGGCCGGGCCGCGGGATCCACGGGGGTGGTTCCGCGCCCCGGCCCACCGCGTTCAGTGAGCGTCGTCCAGCGACCGCCGTGACACCGGGAAGTCGAAATACGTGTCGGGGAAGGTCTCCGGAGTGAAGGTGTAGTGCCACCACTCCTTCTCGTAGTTGCGGAACCCCACGCGCTCCAGCCCGTTCTTCAGCAGCAGGCGGTTCGCCCGCTGCTTGCCCTGCACCCGAGGGTCGAGAGTGTGCGCGAGGGTGTCGAAACAGTCGAACCCGGTCCCCATGTCGATCGAGTTGTCGGGAAAGCGCCGTTCCTTCGGCGCGTAGCACTCCGTCAGCGGCTCCCCGGGAACGTACGGCCGGGTGGGCAGGCCCGGCAGCCGTACCAGCGTCAGGTCGAGGGTGCTGCCCCGGCTGTGACCCGACTTCTCCGCGATGTACCCGTCCCTGAACAGTGCCGACTTGTCCACCCGCGGATAGAACTCGCCCTTCATCCGCTGGTCGCCGAGGTCCTTCGCCCACGCCACGAAGTGGTCGACGGCCCGCTGCGGCCGGTAGCAGTCGTACACCTTGAGCGTGTAGCCGCGCCGCAGGAACGACAGCTGGGCCCGGTGCAGCGCCCGCGCCGCGTCACGGGTCAGGATGCACACCGGCTGCCGGTACCCGGTGACCGGTACGCCCATGAAGTCGTGCGGCGTGAAGTACCGCATCTCCTGGCGGATCGTCGGGTCCACGTCGCGCAGCGCGACGAACTCCTTCGGCGCCGTCGGACCGGCGGCGGCACTCCGCGCGTCCGGTACGGCGGCGGCGGTCAGGACGGTGGCGACGGCGGCCACGGCGAAGCCGCGCAACGCGGCAGCGAGTCTCGGCATGGCACCCGTCTACCACCGGCACCACACACCGCGTAAGAGCCCGTGTCACCACCCCGCCCGGCCGCGGCTTCAGCCGGCCACCATCTCCACCACCGCCAGGTCCCCGGCCCGGTGCACCCCGGCCACCCGCAGCCCGGCGCCGCCCGCCAGCTCCGGCACGCCACGCTCCCGCGCCCCGAAATAGACGAGCACCCGCAGGTCCATGTCCGTTTTCACCGACTCGCCGACCGCGCCGACCTTCTCCACGACCAGGACCCGGCCACGCGCCCCCGCCGCTTGTGCGCGCCGCCGCCAGGAACGTGCCGTTGCCGCCGCCGACGTCCACCACCCGCCCCAGCGCACCCCAGTCGAAGGCGGGCAGGACGGCCTCGGCCCACGCCGTGACGTCGACGCCCATCCGCGCGTCGTAGTCGGCGGTCCGCGCCGGGTCCGTACTCAGGTCCTCCCAGAAGGAACGCCCGTACAGCTGCGGGAAGGCCGCCTCTCCGGTCCGTACGGAATGCGGCAGCGCCACGAACGCGAGGTCGGCCCGGCCGAGCGCGCCCTCCGCGTCCAGCACCCGCCGCACACCGGACGGATGGCCGTCGCGCAGCTCCTCGCCACGCGGCGTCAGCCCGTACCGCCCCGTCCCGTCACGGCTGAACACCCGCGCCGTCACCAGGTCCGCGAGCGCCCACAGTTCCCGTCCGTCACCGTCACTCATCGCGCAGCCCTTCCCACGCCGGAACGAACGGGCCGATCTACGCAACCGGCGCCCCCGGGCCTACCCGTTTTCGCCCGCCAACCCGCGCACCCGCACCCGGTACCCGGCGTCGCCGCCGCCCTGCCGCTCGACCACCACCCGCCCGTCCTCCAGGCGCGTCTCGAAGCGCTCGACCTCCGGCTGCCGCCAGCCGTCGCCGGCGTCCGGCACCACCACGCCACCGCCCGACCGGCCGGCCACCGGCGCCCACACCTCCAGCTCCGTCGCACCGTCGCCGCCGGCCACCGGCAGCACCGCTCCGGCCCGCGCCAGCACCGGGATCCGCGACGGCGGCGCGTCCACCAGCACCTGCCCGGGCCCGTCGTACGCCTGCCCGGTCGCCGTGTCGTACCAGCGCCCGCGCGGCAGCCGGACCGCCCGCCGCGTCACCCCGGGACCCAGCACGGGCGCCACCAGCAACGCGTCGCCCAGCAGAAACGCGTCCTCGCAGTCCCGCAGCTTCCGGTCCCGCGGCGTGCTCCACCACACCGGACGGACGTACGGCGCCCCGGACAGCCGCGCCAGCTGCCCCAGCGAGACGAAGTACGGCACCAGCCGCGCCCGCTCCAGCAGCGCGGCGCGCGCGTGCTCCAGCACCTCGGGCCCGAACTCCCACGGCTCCCGCCGCCCCGCGAAGACGGCCGAATGCGTACGGAACAACGGGAGGTACGCGGCCATCTGGAACCACCGCAGATACAGCTCGGGCGACGGCACCCCGGAGAACCCGCCCACATCGGGACCGCTGTACGGCACCCCGCACAACCCCATCCCCAGCACCAGCGACAGCGAGGCCCGCAGCCCCGGCCAGCCGGTCGCCACGTCCCCCGACCACGTGCCCCCGTAGCGCTGCATCCCCACCCACCCCGAGCGCGAGAACAGGAAAGGACGCTCCTCGGGGCGCAGCTCCAGCAGCCCTTCGTAGCCGGCGCGCGCCATCGCCAGCCCGTACACGTTGTGCGCCTCCCGGTGGTCGCCGCCCCGGCCCTCCAGCGCGTGCCGCGCCGAACGCGGCAGCGACGGATCGCCGAACGCCGCGAACGACACCGGCTCGTTCATGTCGTGCCACACCCCGGAGAACCCCTGCGCCAGCCGCTCCGCATACAGGCCGCCCCACCACTTGCGCACCCGCGCGTCCGTGAAGTCGGGAAACACCGCCTCGCCCGGCCACACCACCCCGCGCACCTCCCGGCCCCGCGCGTCCCGCACGTACGCGTCCGCCGCCGCCCCGCCCTCGTACACCGCGTTGCCCGGCTCCGCCTTCACCCCCGGATCGACGATGGACACCAGCCGCACCCCCTCGGCCCGCAACTCGCGCGCGAGCCCCGGCAGGTCGGGGAAGGCCGAGCGGTCGACCGTGAAGACCCGGTGGCCGTCGTAGTGGTCGATGTCCAGGTGCACGGCCGACAGCGGCAGCCCGCGCTCCCGGTACCCGGAGACGACCCGCCGCACCTCCGCCTGGCTGCCGAACCCCCACCGGGCGTGCTGCGGCCCCAGCGCCCAGCGGGGCGGCGGCGCCGGCGCCCCGGTCAGCGCCGTCCAGCCGAGCAGCACCCGGGCGGGCGTACCGACCAGGATCCAGTACCGCAGCGGACCGCCGTCCATCCGCAGCTCGGAGCAGCCCGGCCGGTCGTGCCCCGAACCCGCGCCCTCCACGCCCTCCCGCAGTGTCACGGCGCCGTCCCACGAGTTGTCGTGGAAGACCAGGTGCGTCCCGGCGTCCGCCACCACGAACTGGACCGGCATCGTGACGGAGAGCGGGTCGTCACCCGGCACGAACGCGCCGCCCGGATCGGTGTTCCACAACCGGTACCTGCGCGCGCGGAGCCGCGGCCCGCAGGACCGGCCGCCCAGCCCGAAGAACCGGGCGTCCGCCGCCACCTCCGAACGCTGCACCCACCGCGACTCCCCGGACCGCTCGGCGGGCACCCCGCCCCCGTCGCCCGGTACCCGGTCCCACCACCGCGGCGGCAGCTCCCGCCGCAGCACCACACCGCCCGGCGTCCGCACCGCCACCGCCCCGTGCCGCGACACCGTCACCGTCACCCGCTCCGAGACGACCCGCCAGCCGCCCTCCGTGTCGGGCTCCAGCACCGCCCGCACGTCCGGCTCGGGGCACGTACCGGCCAGCGCGTACGACGGCTCCGGCTCCGCGCCGTCCCAGCCGCAGAACACCGCGCCGCCCGCCGCGACCCGCACCCGCAGCGACGAGCGCGCGAAGAACACCACGCCACCGCCCGGCCGCGGCTCCGCGCGTACCGCGGCGCCCGGCACCCGGGCCCGCTCGGGGCCGCGCCGCGCCGCCCCCCGCCGGTCGGCGCGGCGCCGCCGCCACGCCGACCGCCACGACAGCAGCCCCCGCACCGATCCGAGCGCCCTGACGGCCCGTACCGCGCCGACCGCCCTGCCCCGCCACACCGACCGCACTTGATCACGCCCGTCCATGCTGCTCAGCCTGCCATTGACGGCACCCGGCGGGGGGACCGTTCAGCTGCCGTTCACCTGGGAAGAACCGCGACCCCACCCGCGGCACACCACCGGCCCCGCCGCCGGCGGGTGACGGCCGTCCCCCTGCCTCATTCCCCGCGGCGCGGCCGCGCCCCACCCCGCCGCGTACATGCCCGAATGTGCGGCCCACCCTGGCGCACAAGTCGATCACGTGGCATCGTCTCGCCCAGCCGTGTCACACGCACGCGCCCCCGCGCTGCGCCGGGGTGACCCCCCAGCCGTACGGGGACACCGCGTACCGCACGCCCACACCGCGTCCACGCAACGCCGCGTACAGCCGGGAGCCGATCATGACCACCGCACCGCAGTCCGTCCCGCAGCCCGAACCCCTGTGGCAGCCCGGCCAGGACCGCGTCGACGGCGCCCAGATCACCCGCTTCCACGACTGGGCCGCCACCCACCACGGCGCCCCCGCCCGCACACCCGGCGACCCGGCGGCGGACTACGCCGCACTGCACCGCTGGTCGGTGACCGAACTGACCCGCTTCTGGCAAGCCGTCGCCGAGTGGTTCGACGTCCGCTTCACCACCCCGTACGACACCGTCCTCGCCGACCCCGCGATGCCCGGCGCCCGCTGGTTCCCCGGCGCCACCCTCAACTACGCGGAACACGCCCTGCGCGCCGCCGAGGACCCGGCCCGCGCCGGCACGCCCGCGCTGCTGCACGTCGACGAGACCCACGACCCCGCCCCCGTCACCTGGGCCGAGCTGCGCGCCCAGGTCGGCTCCCTCGCCGCCGGACTGCGCCGCCTCGGCGTACGCCCCGGCGACCGTGTCAGCGGCTACCTCCCCAACGTCCCGCAGGCCGTCGTCGCCCTCCTGGCCACCGCCGCCGTCGGCGCCGTGTGGACCTCCTGCGCCCCCGACTTCGGCGCCCGCAGCGTCCTGGACCGCTTCCAGCAGGTCGAGCCGGTCGTGCTGTTCACGGTCGACGGCTACCGCTACGGCGGCAAGGAACACGACCGCCGCGACACCGTCGCCGAACTCCGCCGCGAACTGCCCACCCTCCGCGCCGTCGTCCACATCCCCCTCCTGGGCACACCCGCGCCCGAAGGCGCCCTGGAGTGGTCGGACCTGACCTCCGCCGCCACCGAACCGGTCTTCGAACAGGTCCCCTTCGACCACCCGCTGTGGGTCCTGTACTCCTCCGGTACGACCGGCCTGCCCAAGGCCATCGTCCAGTCCCAGGGCGGCATCCTCCTCGAACACCTCAAGCAGACCGGCCTGCACTGCGACCTCGGACCCGACGACCGCTTCTTCTGGTACACCTCCACCGGCTGGATGATGTGGAACTTCCTCGTCGCCGGCCTCCTCGCGGGCTCCACGATCGTGCTCTACGACGGCAGCCCCGGATACCCGGACACCGCCGCCCAGTGGAAGATCGCCGAACGCACCGGCACCACCCTCTTCGGCACCTCCGCCGCGTACGTCATGGCCTGCCGCAAGGCCGGCGTCCAGCCGGGACGCGACCTCGACCTCTCCACCGTCAAGTGCGTCGCCACCACCGGGTCGCCGCTTCCGCCCGACGGCTTCCGCTGGCTGCACGACGAGGTCGCCGCCGACCTGTGGATCGCCTCCGTCAGCGGCGGCACGGACGTGTGCAGCTGCTTCGCCGGCGCGTCACCCACCCTGCCCGTCCACATCGGCGAGCTCCAGGCCCCCTGCCTCGGCACCGACCTCCAGGCCTGGGACCCGCACGGCAAGCCGCTGACCGACGAGGTCGGCGAACTCGTCGTCACCAACCCCATGCCGTCCATGCCGATCCGCTTCTGGAACGACCCCGACGGCCGCCGCTACCACGACAGCTACTTCGACACCTACCCCGGCGTCTGGCGGCACGGCGACTGGATCACCCTCACCTCGCGCGGCACCGTCGTCATCCACGGCCGCTCCGACTCCACCCTCAACCGCCAGGGCGTACGGATGGGCTCCGCCGACATCTACGAGGCCGTCGAACGCCTCCCCGAGATCCGCGAATCCCTCGTCATCGGCCTCGAACTGCCCGACGGCGGCTACTGGATGCCGCTCTTCGTCCACCTCGCGCCCGGCGCCGCGCTCGACGACGCGCTGCGCGACCGCATCAAGCGCACCATCAGGGAACAGTGCTCCCCGCGCCACGTCCCCGACGAGATCATCGAGGCACCCGGAGTGCCCCACACCCTCACCGGCAAGCGCATCGAGGTCCCGGTCAAACGGCTCCTCCAGGGCACCCCGCTGGAGAAGGCCGTCAACCCGGGCTCGGTCGACAACCTCGAACTCCTGCGGTTCTACGAGCGCATCGCCGCCGACCGGGCCGCCGGCCGGGCCGCCGCCGACCGCGCGCAGTAGCGGCGAAGGCCGCCGCGCACGGCCGTTGTCAGACCCCTCGGTTACTCTCCGTGACAAGTGAGGCTCGCGCAGCGGGCAGCACGCACCGACCGAGGGGGAGTCATGGCACCACCGTTCCGACGCACCACGCCCACCGACCCGAGCGGGCTCGCCGCCGCGCGCCGCAAGCTGCGCCGCGAAGTCCCCAGCACCGCCGCCGTCCTGGCGGACGCGCAGGACTTCGCGGCCATGCGCCGCTACCGCACCTTCCCGTTCGACGACCACGCCACCTACCTCCAGCAGATGGAACTCCTGCTGCGCTCGCTGACCGCCCAGGGCATCCACGCCACCGTCACCCTCTTCGACCCCGTCGCGTACGAGACGTTCTGCCTGGACGCCGGCCTGGACCCGGACCGGCCCGGCAGCCGCTCCCGCTACACCGCCGAACTGGCCTGCACGGGCGCCACCCTGCCGTATACGGGCGAGCCGCTGGTCCGGCTGCTGCCCGCCCTCGTAGACGAGGCGGAACGCCAGGCGACCTGGGACCGCGCCACGGCCCTGCTCGCCCGCACCGGCTCCTGCCCGGACTGCGGCCAGGACCTCGCCAGAGCCGCGTTCGCCCGCGCCTCCCGCGCGGTCACCGGCCTGCTGGACGCTCTCGGCGACGGCACCCACCACCTGGTGTGCAGCGTCCCCGCGAGCGGCGCCCCGCTCCTGGCCGTGCTGCACGCCGAGTCCCGCGACCGCGGGCGGCTGGAGCTGTCCGAGGCCGCGACCCTCGTCTTCTGCACGGTCCTGGCCGCCGGCTTCGCCCTGCGCAGCCCCGGCGGCATCGTGTCGCGGACGACCGAGCCCGCGGGGCGCGACACGGTACGCGGCTGGACCCTGCGCAACGCCTGGCTGCACCCGCTGAGCGCCGCCGAGGTCTTCACGGCGTACTGCACGGACTCCGACACGGGCGAGCCCGTCCCGCCCGAGCCCGGCGTCGACTACCACTCGGGCCTGCCCGTTCCCGACCCGCCCACCGAGGACCACGACCACACCCACGACTGACGAAGGGCCCCCACGGCAATCCGCAAGGGCCCGAACGCCGGACGGCCGCCCCGCCGCAAAGGGCGGGACGGCCGTCCGTACCTACAATCCGGCAGCGCCCGGCAGGTCGTTCACCGACCGGGCCCCGCCGGGGATCACTCCCCGGAGAGCACCGCCTGCGCGGCGGCGCGCGCGTCCTCGGCGGTGTCCGCGGCCCGCGCCGCGGAGGCGGCACGCTCGCACTGCGCCAGCGTGTGCTTCGCCAGCGTCGCGCGCACGTACGGAATCGACGCCGCACCCATGGAAAGGCTCGTCACGCCGAGCCCCGTCAGCACACAGGCCAGCAGCGGATCGGAGGCCGCCTCGCCACAGACACCACAGCTCTTGCCCTCGGCCTTCGCCGACTCGGCCGACAGCGCCACAAGGTCGAGCAGCGCCGGCTGCCACGGGTCCTGGAGGCGCGAGACGGCACCGACCTGGCGGTCGGCGGCGAAGGTGTACTGCGCCAGGTCGTTGGTCCCCAGCGAAAGGAACTCGACCTCCTGGAGGATCGACCGGGCGCGCAGCGCCGCGGACGGGATCTCCACCATCGCACCGAACTTGGCCTGCAGACCGGCCGCACGGCACGCGTCGGCGAACGCCTTGGCGTCGGTACGGTCGGCCACCATCGGCGCCATGACCTCAAGGTAGACCGGCAGCCCCTCGGCGGCCTTGGCCAGCGCGGTCAGCTGGGTACGGAGCACCTCGGGGTGGTCCAGCAGCGTCCGCAGGCCCCGCACACCCAGCGCCGGGTTCGGCTCGTCGCCCGGCGTCAGGAAGTCCAGCGGCTTGTCCGCGCCCGCGTCCAGCACGCGCACCACGACCCGGCCCTCGGGAAAGGCCTCCAGCACCTTGCGGTACGCCTCGGTCTGCTTCTCCTCCGACGGCGCCTTCTCGCTGTCGTCGAGGAAGAGGAACTCCGTACGGAACAGGCCGACGCCCTCGGCGCCCGCCTCCACGGCCGCCGGCACGTCCGACGGACCGCCCACGTTCGCCAGCAGCGGCACCTTGTGCCCGTCCGACGTGGCGCCGGGACCGGTCGAAGCGGCGAGCGCCGCCTTGCGGGCCTGCGCGGCCTGCTCCAGCTCCGCGCGCTTGTCCGCACTCGGGTTCACGAAGATCTCGCCCGTGCTGCCGTCGACGGCGACGACGGTGCCCTCGACCAGCTCGCCCGCGCCCGGCAGCGCCACCACGGCCGGCACCCCCAGCGCTCGCGCGAGAATCGCGCTGTGGCTGGTCGGCCCGCCTTCCTCGGTCACGAACCCGAGCACCAGCGCCGGGTCCAGCAGCGCCGTGTCGGCCGGCGCCAGGTCCCGCGCGATGAGCACGTACGGCTCGTCGCTGTCCGGCACACCCGGCATCGGCACGCCCAGCAGCCGCGCGACGATACGGTTCCGCACGTCGTCGAGGTCCGCCACCCGCCCGGCCAGGTACTCGCCGGCACCCGCCAGCAGCGCCCGGTAGGAGGCGAAGGCGTCGTACACACCGCGCTCGGCGGTGCTGCCCACGGCGATGCGCCGCTCGACGTCGGCCATCAGCTCGGGGTCCTGGGCCATCATGGCCTGGGCCTCCAGCACCGCCTGGGCCTCGCCGCCCGCCAGGTTGCCCCGCGCGATCAGGTCGGCGGCCACAGCTTCCACGGCCTTGCGGGCACGCCCCTGTTCGCGCTCCGCGTCCTCCGTCGGAATCTGCTTGGCCGGCGGTTCCAGGACCGCCGTGCCCATGTGCCGCACCTCGCCGATCGCCACACCGTGGCTCACGCCGACGCCTCGCAGCGTTGTCTCCATTTCACCCGTCTCCGGTTGGTGCGGCGGTCACTGCCGCCGCGGTGGATGTCGTACGTGCCGTCAGGGACGGCGGCGGGCTACTGCCAGCTGAAGAGCTGCTCGCCGGCCTTCACTTCGCCGTCCTCGACGACGTCGCCGAGGGAGTCGGCGGTCGCCTCCAGCGCGACGATCGGGCAGACCGGCGACTTGCCGGCCTCCTCCACGGCGGCGGGGTTCCAGCGCACGACGGCCTGGCCGCGGGTGACGGTGTCGCCCTTGTTGACGAGCAGGTCGAAGCCCGCGCCGTTGAGCTGCACGGTGTCGATACCCAGGTGCGTGAGCACGCCGTGGCCCTCGGCGTCGACGACGACGAACGCGTGCGGGTGCAGCGAGACGACGACACCGTCAACGGGCGAGACGGCCTCGGAAGGCTCGCGGATCGGGTCGATGGCGGTACCGGGACCCACCATCGCGCCGGAGAACACCGGGTCGGGCACTGCCGCGAGTCCGATGGCGCGTCCGGCAAGCGGGGACGTCACGGTGGTCATGGGAGTCCTCCCAGGGGTGGAGATGTATCAGGCCGCCGTCACTACCTGTCCTGGACGGCGCACCGATCAGAGCGTAAGTCATAAGAAGTGAGGGTTCCGCACGCGCGACACCGCCTCCGGAGCACCCGTCACCGGGCATTCGATTTGCCCCGCCCACCGCAGCCCTGTACTGTCTGACACCTGCCCCGGTTCGACAGAAAGCGATCACATCGCGAAGATCGGACGGCGGGTGGCACTCCTTCAGAACTGATCGAGATTTTCGACCGCTGTTTCTGCATGCCTGCGGAAAACACGGTGGTCCGGAAGCCCGAAACGGCCTGATAGAGTGGTGGAACACCGAAGGGAAGCGCCCGGAGAGCCTGGTGAAACAGGCACAAAGGAAGCGTCCGTTCCTTGAGAACTCAACAGCGTGCCAAAAGTCAACGCCAGA
>NZ_JBIRJY010000004.1:616400-695458 GCF_044329785.1 Streptomyces sp. NPDC017529 | reverse complement strand
GCGGTACGGCCGTCGATGGCCGCCGAGGAGTAACTGAGCCCCAGCTTGGGCTTGAGATCGCCCGGAACCGACGGCACCTCCATCGGGTACGACCACGAGAAGGCGCCCGCGTTGCCGCCCGCCTTCCAGGATCCCGAGGGAGAGAGCGGTGTCGCCGAGAAGTCGCCCTCGCCGCCGGAAGGAGCGGCGCTGGCGGCCAGGACGGTCGCGGCGGCCGAGCGTACGGACATCGTCCGCATCTGCGGGCCCTTGCCGCCGGTGTCGTGGGCGCCGGCGGGGACGTCGACCTCGGCGGTCACGGTGCCGCTTTCGGAGTCGTTGTCCGTCCGGAGCGGGGTGGCGGTGCGGCACTCGGCCTTCTCCGGTGTGTCCAGGACACAGGCCGGCAGCTGTACGAGCCGCAGGCGCGCGCCCCAGTTGGCGCCGTACGCGTCACGGAAGGCGGTGTAGTCGAGCTGGACCGAGGCGCGGCCGGACGTGCTCGCGCCGTCGCTGCGGCTCACGCTGAGCAGTACGCCGTCGACGCCTGCCCGCTGGGTGGCCTCGCGGCCGGCGAGCCGTACCTTCACCTTGGCGGGCCGCTGCGGTGCGTCCTCGCCGTTCTTCGCCGCGGCTGCCCGGCGGATGCCGGGGGCCTGCTTCGTCCCGGTGCCGCCGGCTTCCCCGCCGGCGGGGGCGACCTTCACCGGCAGCTTCCCGGCGGGCCTGTGGGCCGTCGCCGTCCGGCCGAGTGCGGCGGTCTTGACGGCCGCCTTGCCGCTGTCGTCCAGGGTGACTTCACTCTCGCCGGCCTGCGGCCAGGTCACCTTGGGCGGCGTCCACGGATTCTTGTCCGTGTCGCTGAGAGGTGTGGAGGTGTCCGGTGACAGCGGAGTGCCCGGCACGGACGCCGTCTCCTGTACGGGGCGCAGCTCGAAGCCTTCCACCCCGTCGGCCCAGGCGAGTTGGCCCGGGAGCAGTGAGACCACCATCGCGCCCGCGAGCAGGGTGCTGATCGTCACCAAGGGCCGCGACCTCGCGGGCCCGCCAGGTATGTCCTGGATTCGAGGATGAGCCTCCGGTCTGTGACGGAAGCTCAGGGAGCGCGCTCTCAGGCGCTGCATGGTGTCCCCCCAGATCTTTCTTTGTGACCGTCTCGAAGCGAGACAGAAAGGGGACGATATGCAGTTGGGGATCTAGTGGCAACGTTTCACAAGGAGTCCCCTGTAAACGTGATGGGGGTGTTATGGCACCATCCAGGCGTTGTAAGCGACATGTAGGATTTCTCGGCCCAAGCCCCCCTTTCGCCGCGTGCGACCTTGGCAGGTCGGACGCGTACGCGCGTGGGCGGCGCGCCGGGAAAACCCGTACGCGCCGCCCACGTTGAGATGCCGGGCAGCGGACAGCCCGGCCCTGCTCAGACCTTCGCCGGCTCCTTGGGGCCGTCGGCGGGCCGGTCCGCCGCCTCGGCGCCGTCCGTGCCGTGGCCGTCCGGGCTCAGCGTCCGCTCGTCGAACGGCAGCCGGCCGGCGAGCACCTCGTCCACCCGGGTCTTGTCGACCTCCTTGGTCCAGGTGCCGACGAGGACCGTGGCCACCGCGTTGCCCGCGAAGTTGGTCAGCGCCCGCGCCTCGCTCATGAAGCGGTCGATGCCGACGATCAGGCCGACGCCGTCGACCAGTTCGGGCCGGTGCGACTGGAGCCCGCCGGCCAGCGTCGCCAGTCCGGCGCCCGTGACGCCCGCCGCGCCCTTCGACGCGATGATCATGAAGACGAGCAGCGAGACCTGCTCGCCGATCGAGAGCGGGCTGCCCATCGCCTCCGCGATGAACAGCGAGGACATCGTCAGGTAGATGGCGGTGCCGTCCAGGTTGAAGCTGTAGCCGGTCGGCACGGTGATGCCGACCACCGGCTTGCTGACGCCCAGGTGCTCCATCTTCGCGATCAGCCGCGGCAGCGCGGACTCGGACGAGGAGGTCGACAGGATCAGCAGGAACTCCCGGCCCAGGTACTTCAGCAGGGAGAAGATGTTCACCCCGGCGATCAGGCGCAGCAGCGTGCCGAGCACGACGAGGACGAACAGCAGGCACGTCACGTAGAAGCCGACCATGATGACGGCCAGCGACTTCAGCGCGTCCACGCCGGTCGCGCCGACCACCGCGGCCATCGCGCCGAAGGCGCCCACCGGAGCGGCCCACATGATCATGGACAGCACGCGGAAGACCAGGCGCTGGACGTGCCCGATGCCGCGCAGCACCGGCTCGCCCGAGGCGCCCATCGCCTGAAGGCCGAAGCCGACCAGCAGCGCCACCAGCAGCGTCTGGAGCACCTCGCCGTGGGTGAGCGCCGAGACCAGCGTCTCCGGGATGATCCCGAGCAGGAAGTCGGTGGTCGTCTCCGCGCCGCCCTTCGTCTGGGCCTGTCCCGCGTGCCGCAGCGACTCGGTCAGGTGCAGGCCCGAACCCGGCTCCAGGACGTTGCCCACCACCAGGCCGATGGCCAGCGCGACCGTGGACATCACCATGAAGTAGCCCAGCGCCAGGCCGCCGACCGCGCCGACCTTGGCGGCCTTGCGTACCGAGCCGACGCCCAGCACGATCGTGCAGAAGATGACCGGCGAGATCATCATCTTGATGAGGTTGACGAAGCCGGTGCCCAGCGGCTTCAGCCCGACGGCGAAGCCGGGGGCGGCGAAGCCCACGGCGATGCCGGCGAGCACGGCGCCGATCACGGCGATGTAGAGGTAATGCGTCCGGTCCCGCTTCCCGGTCGGTGCGCTCTCCTCGGTCTTCCCCCCGGGCGGTGGGGTCTGTGCGGCCACGGCTGACTCCTCGGTCTTCGGTTCTGCGCCGGTCTGCGGCTCTGCAACCCGTACGCGGCCCGTGCTGGTGCCGGTACGCGGCCCGTACGCAGAACAGTCCCGGTGACTATGCACGCAGCTGTGGCGCCCGTCACCCTTGTGTACATTTCGTTCACGCATAAATGACCGGGCAGACTGTCGCGCATGCCGAGTTCCCGTTCCGGGGGTCCGCCGCGTACCGCCCGCCGCGTCCGCTTCCGGTGGCCCCGCAGTCTGGCGGGGCAGCTGTTCGCCGTGCAGGTGGTACTGGTCGCCGTCGTGGTGACGGGGTGTGCCGGCTTCACGTACGTCCAGGCCGGGCGGCAGGCCGAGGAGGCCGCGCGCCGGCAGGCGACCGCGGTGGCCACCGCGGTCGCCGACGCGCCTGCGGTGGCGCGGGCCGTGCGTTCGGCCGACCCGACCGCCGTGCTCCAGCCGTACACCGAGCAGCTGCGGCGGGACGCCGGAGTCGACTTCATTGTGGTCATGAGCACGGCAGGCAAGCGGTGGACGCACCCGGAGCCGTCCGCCATCGGCCGCACCTACCTCGGCCGGACCGCGCAGGCACGGGCCGGCCGGACCTTCGGCGAGACGCACCTCGGCAGGCTCGGCCCCTCCGTACGCGTCATCACGCCGGTACGGGACCGGGAGCACGGCGGACGCGTCGTCGCCCTGGTCAGCTCCGGCATCACCGTCGAGACGATCAGCGACGGGCTGCGGCGGCAGGTCGCGACGCCGGCCGCCTTCGCGGCCGGCGTGCTCGCGCTGGGCGGACTCGGCACGTACCTCGTCAACGCGCGCCTGCGCCGGCACACCCACGGCATGAACGCCGCCGAGCTGGGCCGCCTGCACGACTACCACGAAGCGGCGTTGCACGCGGTGCGCGAGGGGCTGCTGATGCTGGACGGGGAGCGGCGGGTGGCGCTCCTCAACGACGGCGCGCGCGAGCTCCTCGGGCTGCGCGGCGACCCCAGGGGCCGTCCCGTCACCGGACTCGGCCTCCCCGCGGCCCTCGCCGGCACCCTCGCCTCCCCCGCTCCCCACACCGACGAACTCCACCTCACCGACGACCGGGTGCTGGTCGTCAACACCTCGCCGGTCTCCGGCGGCGAACGGCGCGGCACGGTCGTCACCCTCCGCGACCACACCGAGCTCCAGGCGCTGGCCGGCGAGCTGGACTCCGTACGCGGCGTCACCCGGGCGCTGCGCTCCCAGGCGCACGAGGCCGCCAACCGGCTGCACACCGTCGTCTCCCTGGTCGAGCTGGGCCGCACGGAAGAGGCCGTGGAGTTCGCCACCGCCGAACTGGAGCTGGCCCAGGCCCTCACCGACCAGGTCGTCGGCGCGGTCGCCGAGCCCGTCCTCGCCGCCCTCCTCCTCGGCAAGGCCGCCCAGGCCAACGAGCACGGCGTCGAGTTGGAGCTGACCGCCGACAGCCGGATCGACGACGGTGTCCTGCCGTCGTCCCTGCCGCCGCGCGACCTGGTCACGGTCCTCGGCAACCTCCTGGACAACGCGATCGAGGCGGCTCCGGAGGGCGCCCGGGTGCGGGTCACCGCGCTGGCCGACGGCGGGGAGCTGCTGTTGCGGGTGGCGGACAGCGGGAGCGGGGTACGGGGAGCGGCGGACGCCGAGGACGTGTTCCGGTGGGGGTGGAGCACGAAGAGCGGCGCGGGCCGCGGGCTCGGGCTGGCGCTCGTGCGGCAGGCCGTGCGCCGGCACGGCGGGACCGTGCGGGCGGGCGAGGCTCCCGAGGGCGGCGCCGAGTTCACCGTGCGGCTGCCGCTGCGGCCCGTGGAGGCCGTGACCAGGGCGGGGGGCGCCGGATGAGCGAGCCGCGCCCGGACGCCACGGAGCCGCTGCGGGTGCTCGTCGTCGAGGACGACCCCGTGGCGGCGGACGCGCACGCGCTCTACGTGGGCCGGGTGCCGGGCTTCACCGTGTCGGGCACGGTGCGTTCCGTCGCCGGGGCCCGGCGGCACCTGGACCGGCACGGCGTGGACCTGATCCTGCTGGACCTCTTCCTGCCGGACGGCCACGGCCTGGCGTTCGTGCGGTCGCTGCGTGCGGCCGGGCACGGCGCCGACGTCATCGCCGTCACCTCGGCCCGCGACCTGGCCGTCGTGCGGGAGGGCGTGTCGCTGGGGGTGGTGCAGTACGTGCTGAAGCCGTTCACGTTCGCCACGCTGCGCGACCGCCTCCTGCGGTACGCCGCGTTCCGCGCGAGCGCCGGGGAGGCGAGCGGGCAGGACGAGGTGGACCGGGCCATCGCGGCCCTGCGCTCACCGCAGCCCGCCGCGCTGCCCAAGGGCCTGACCGCGGCGACCCTGCGCGCGGTGACCGATGCGCTGCGCGCCGCCCCCGAGGGCCTCGGCGCGACCGCCGCCGCCGACGAGATCGGCATCTCCCGCATCACGGCCCGCCGTTACCTCGAACACCTCGTCGACACGGGGCGCGCGGCCCGCGCTCCGCAGTACGGACAGGTGGGCCGCCCCGAATTGCGGTACCGCTGGTCGGGGCATTGACCGGTCACGGCCCCTGACCTACGGTCACCGGGCAGCCTGCCGTGACTAGTTGGAGGTCATGCCGTGCGCCGCACCGCTCCGATGGCTCTGCTCACCGCCGCCGTGCTGGCCGCCGGCACGCTCACCGCCTGCGGCGGCGGCTCCGGCGGCGACAAGAACACCCTCAAGGTGGCCTTCCCCAAGGACACCAACAACAAGGTGACGGTCAGGGACGACTACGTCGAGATGGTGGCTCGCGCGTTCGAGAAGGCCAACCCCGGCAAGAAGGTCAAGCTCATCCCGATCCAGGCGTCCGAGAACGACTACTACGCCAAGATCCAGCAGATGATGCGCTCCCCCAAGACCGCCCCCGACCTGGTCTACGAGGACACCTTCCTGATCAACTCCGACATCACGGCAGGGCTGTTGCGCCCGCTGGACCCCTATCTCGCCGGGTGGGCGGACTGGAAGCAGTTCGAGCCGGCCGCGAAGGCCGCCGCGCGGGCGCAGGACGGCAAGACGTACGGCGTACCGGACGGGACGGACACCCGGGGCCTGTGGTTCAACAAGAAGATCTTCAAGAAGGCCGGTCTGCCGCAGGACTGGCGGCCCGGGACCTGGGACGAGGTGCTGGACGCGGCCCGCACGATCAAGCGGAAGGTGCCCGGCGTCATCCCGCTCAACGTCTTCACCGGCAAGGGCGCCGGCGAGGCCGCCGTCATGCAGGGCTTCGAGATGCTGCTGTACGGAACGGGCAAGGACCAGCTCTACGACCCGGCGAAGCGGAAATGGGTCACCGGGAGCAAGGGCTTCCGGGACAGCCTGAAGTTCATCGACGCCGTGTACGGGGAGAAGCTGGGGCCCGACGTGTCGGACGCGCTCAGCCCCAACATCCAGAGCAACGTGGCCACCGAGCTGATGCCCGAGGAGAAGCTGGCGATCGACCTGGACGGCTCCTGGCTGGGCCAGCAGTGGCAGCCCAAGGGCGGCGGGAAGCCGTGGCCCGAGTGGCCGACGACGCTCGGCCGGGCGGCGTTCCCCACGCAGTACGGCGCGGCGCCGGGCAAGGTGAGCCTGGCCGGCGGCTGGACCTGGTCCGTGCCGCGGCAGTCGGGCAAGCCGGACCTGGCCTGGAAGCTGATCGAAACGTTGCAGACGCAGCGCAACGCGCTGGAGTGGTGTGTGCGCGGCGCGCAGGTCGCCGTGCGCAAGGACGTGGCGGCCGACCCCGCGTACCGCAAGTCCATCCCCGGCATCGGCTTCTTCACCGACCTGGTGAAGGTGGCCCAGTACCGGCCGGCGCTGCCGGTCTACCCCAAGGTCTCGGCGGCGATCGGCGAGGCGATGGAGGCGGTCACCTCCGGTGCCGCCACGCCCGAGAAGGCGGCCCGCGACTACGACCGGCAGCTCACGTCCATCGTGGACGGCCAGGTCGTCGCCAAGCCATGACCCGTGCCGCCACGCCGACCACCGCGTACGGTACGGCGGGCCGCGGCGCGCGGGCCCGCCGCCGGGCCCTGCTGCGCTGGTCGCCCATCGTCCCCGCGACCGTACTGCTGCTGCTCTTCCTCGCCGGCCCGATCGGCTACTGCGTCTACATCGCCTTCACCGACCTGCAACTGACCGGCCAGGAGTCCGCCTCCTTCGTGGGCGTGGACAACTTCCGGCGCGCCTTCGGCGATCCCGCGTTCCTGAACGCCGTCGTGCTGACGCTGGTCTTCACCCTGATCTCGTCGATCCTGGGCCAGAACACCCTGGGGCTGGCGCTCGCGGCGCTGATGCGGCGTGCCTCGAAGGCCGTCCGTACCGTCACGGGTGCCGTCGTCATCACCGCCTGGGTGCTGCCGGAGATCGTCGCGGGCTTTCTGCTCTACACCTTCTTCGAGCGGCGCGGCACCCTCAACGCGATCCTCGAATGGCTCCACCTGCCGTCCCAGAACTGGCTGTTCACGCTGCCGATCCTGGCCGTGTCGTTCGCCAACGTCTGGCGGGGCACGGCCTTCTCGATGCTGATCTACTCGGCGGCGCTCTCGGAGATCCCCAGGGAGGTCACCGAGTCCGCCGAGGTGGACGGCGCCGGCGGCCGGCAGCGGCTGTGGCACATCACGCTGCCGATGATCCGCCGGTCCATCGGCACGAACCTGATGCTCAACACCCTCCAGACGCTCTCCGTCTTCGGGCTGATCTGGGCCATGACGCGGGGCGGCCCCGGCAGCCGGAGCCAGACGCTGCCGGTGTTCATGTACGACCAGGCGTTCCTGAAGTCGCTGATCGGCTACGGCACCGCCGTCGCCCTGCTGCTGCTCGTGGTGGGCGCGCTCTTCTCCGTCGTCTACCTGCGCCTGCTGCGCGAGGAGGTGTGACGCGGTGCGCGCCCGGCCCCTGCTGACCCGCCGCGCCCGGCGCCGCCTCGCCGCCGACGCGGCGCTGCTGGTCGTCGCCGTGGCGTTCGCGGTGCCGCTGGCCTGGCTGGTGCTCTCCTCCCTGGACACCGGGGCGACGCTGCGCGTACGGGTGCCCGGCTCGCCCTCGCTGGACAACTTCTCGGCGGTGCTGACGGACGAGATCACCTTCACGCCGATGCTCAACAGCCTGGTGCTGTGCGGCAGCGCCACCGCCCTGACGGTCGCCTGCGCGACCCTGGCGGCGTACCCGCTGTCCCGCTACCGCTCCCGGTTCAGCCGCCCGTACCTGCTGACCATCCTGTTCTCCACCTGCCTGCCCATCACCGCGATCATGGTGCCGGTGTACGCGCTGTACGTACGGGTCAACCTGATCGACACCGTGTACGGCACCGCGCTCTTCCTCGCGACCGCCCAACTTCCTTTCGCCATCTGGCTGATGAAGAACTTCATGGACGGCATCCCGCGGGTCCTCGAAGAGGCGGCCTGGACCGACGGCGCCTCCTGGTTCCAGACGCTGTGGCGGGTGATCCTGCCACTGATGGGCCCCGGCGTCACCGTCGTGACGATCTACAGCTTCGCCATCATGTGGGGCAACTTCTTCGTCCCGTTCCTGCTGCTCCTGACCCCCGAGCAACTGCCCGCTTCCGTCAGCATCTTCACCTTCTTCGGCAACTACGGCGCCATCGCCTTCGGCCAGCTGGCGGCGTTCTCCATCCTGTACTCGACGCCGGTCGTCCTGCTGTACGTGCTGATCTCGCGCCGGCTGGGCGGCGGGTTCGCGCTGGGCGGCGCGGTGAAGGGCTGACCCGTCCCTCCCAAAGGAGGACCCGTGCGACCGAGACCCGCCCCCGTGCTCCGCTCCCTGGCCGCCCTGGCGCTCGCCACGCTCGCGACCCTGGCCACGACACCGCCGGCCGACGCCGCGCCCGCCGCGATCCGCGGCGGCAACGTCCTGTACAGCGCGGCGGGCCGCTGCACCGTCGGCTTCAACGCCACCAAGGGCAACAGCTATTACGCGCTCCTGGAGGGCCGCTGCGCGGACGGCGCCCAGGACTGGTACGCCGACGCGGCCCGTACCGTCCACGTCGGCGTCACGGAAGCGGTGCGCTTCCCCGGCGACGACTACGCCGTGATCCGCTACACCAACCCGGCCGTCTCCTACCCCGGGGAGATCGACCTCGGCGGTGGGCGCTACCTCGACATCACCGGCGCCGCCCGGCCCGCCGTAGGCCAGTCGGTGTGCCTGGCCGGCACGACCGGCACCCGCTGCGGCCGGGTCCTGGCCGTGAACGCGAGCATCTCCTACCCCGAGGGCACGGTGTACGGGGCCACCCGGACCGCGCTCTGCACCGAACGCGGCGAGACGGCGGGCCGCCCGGTCTCCTCGGGCCGTACGGCGATCGGCATCACCATCGGCGCCACCGGCGACTGCGCGTCCGGCGGCGAGACCTACCTCCAGCCGGTCGTACCGGCGCTGGCGGCGTTCGGCCTGACCCTCCACTAGGTCTGGTCGCCGGCGCGGCTCTCACTGGCAGGGCCAGTCGGCCGGCACGCCCGGGGCCGGTCTCGTGCTGTGGCCGGCCCGGTAGGAGTCGCAGATCCCCTTGGCCGCCTCGTCGGCCTGGGTGTACCACTCGCGTACGGTTCCGTCCGCGCTCCCGGTGACGATCTCGCCGCCGTCGGGCCAGTAGGCCAGCGACAGCAGGCTGCCCATGTGCCCGGAGAGCACGGCCGTGGTGCGGCGGGTGGCCATGTCCCACAGGCGCACGGCGTCGTCGTCCCCCGCGGAGGCCAGGGTCTGTCCGTCGGGGCTGAAGGCGAGCGAGGTGACGCTGTTGGAGTGGCCGGTCAGGGCGTCGGTGAGCCGGCGCTCGCGCACGTCCCACAGCAGGACGCTGTGGTCCGTGCCGGACGTGGCCAGCGTCGCGCCGTCCTTGGAGAGTGCGGCGGCGAAGATGGGGTACGAGCGGCCGGAGAAGGCCGCGACCTCGCGGCGGGTGCCCGCGTCCCACAGCCGTACCGTGCCGCCGTTGTAGCCGTTCTCGGTGGTGATCAGGTTTTTGCCGTCACGGCTGAAGACGACGGTGGACCCGGCGCCGGCCATGGGGATGGCGGCCGTCCTGCGGCGGGTGGCCACGTCCCACAGGAGGACGCTGCGGTCGTCGGAGATCGTGGCCAGTCTCCTGCCGTCGGGCGAGAAGGCCGCCTGCCGGACGGTGTTCGTGTGGCCCGCCAGCGTGCCGGCCAGCCGGCCGGTGGCCGTGTTCCACAGGCGTATCCTGCGGTCGGCGTGCACGGAGGCCAGCAGGCTGCCGTCCGGCGAGAACGCCAGGCCGGCGATCATCCCCGGTGGCGAGGCGAGCGTCCGCACCGGCCGCGGCCGGTCGGACGACCACAGCGTCAGCTTGCTGCCCGCGGCGGCCACGACCCGGCCGTCCGGGGACACCGCGACCGCGGTCACCGCGCCCTGCCGGCCGCCGACGCTGGCCTGCCTGCGGCCGGCCGGGTGCCAGAGACGCACCCTGCCCCCGTCGTCGTCGGTGGGCACGGCCAGGGCGGTGCCGCCCGGCTCGAAGGCCAGCGCGCTCGCCGATTCGATGCGCGCGGTGGTCTTCTCCCCCGCGCTGCGGGCGGTGACGTCCCACAGCCGGACGGTGCCGTCGGCGCTGCCGACGGCGAGGCCGTGGCCGTCCGGCGAGAAGGCCAGGGCCATGATCCGGTCGGCGGTACCGGTGAGTTCGTCCTTCTTGCGGTGCCGGGCGACGTCCCACAGCAGGACCGTGCGGTCGCCGCCCCCGCTGGCGAGGGTGCGGCCGTCCGGGCTGAAGGCGACCGCGTTGACGGACTGGAGGTGGCCGGTGAGCGTGGCCAGCGGGCGGTGGCTGCGCGCGTCCCAGAGCCGGACCGTACGGTCGGCGCTCGCCGAGGCCAGGACCTTCCCGTCCGCGGAGAAGGCCACCGCCGTCACGGTGCTCCGGTGGCCGGCGAGATCGGCTGCCACCCGCCGCGAGGCCACGTCCCACAGCCGGACGTCGTTGCCCGTGCCGCTGCCGGCGAGGGTACGGCCGTCGCGGGAGAAGGCCAGCGACGTCAGCCGGTGCGTGGGGCCGTCCAGCACGGCGAGGGAGCGCCGGGAGGCGACGTCCCACAGACGGATGGCGCCGTCGTCCCCCGCCGAGGCGAGGATGCGGCCGTCCGGGCTGAAGGCGACCGCGTACACCGCGCCGGTGTGACCGACGAGAGTGGCGAACATGTGGTTCGTCGTACCGGCGTCCCACAGTTTGACTGTACGGTCCACCGAGGCGGTGGCCAGCGTGCGGCCGTCGTTCGAGTACGCCACCGCGTTCACCACGCCGGTGTGGCCGGTGAACTGGTTGACCCGGTAGGCGGAGTAGGCGCTGAGCAGGCTGCCCCTGGCCTCGACCGTGCGGGCCTGCCGGTAGCCGTACAGCGCGGTCAGCGCCGCGAGTTCCGGCTGCTGCCGCATCAGCTCGTTGGCCTGGGCCGCGTACTGGCGCGAGACCGCGATCCGGCGCTGCGCCTCGGCGTCCGAGCGCTGCTTCAAGGCGATGCCGGCCGCTATCAGGGCGAGGACCAGGAGAGCGCCGAGGGTCGCGGTCAGCCAGCGCGCGCGGCGCCCGCGGCGCCGGTCGGCGCCGGTGGCGCTGCGCAGGAAGTCACGTTCCAGCGCGTTGAGCGCGGAGCCGTGCGCCCTGGCCCAGGCCTGCGCGCCCGCCAGCTGCGCGCCCCGGTAGAGCGCGCCCGCGTCCCGGCCCAGTTCGTGCCAGGTCTCGGCGGCGGTGGTGAGCCTGCGGTGGGTCCGCAGCGCCTCCCGGTCCTCGTCGAGCCAGTGCCGCAGCCGGGGCCAGGCCCTGATGACGGCCTCGTGGGCGACCTCGACCGTGCCGTCGGCCAGCACGACCAGCCGGGCGGCGGCCAGCCTGCGCAGCAGGCCGTCGATCTCGTGCCGGTCGGCGAGGCCGTCCAGCTCGCGGCGCGGCAGCCGGCGCCGGGTGTCCTCCGTGCCCTCGCCGAGCGCGGTCAGGCGCAGGAACACCGCCCGCATCACGTCCCGCTGCGGGGGCGCGGCCCGCTCGTACATCCGTTCCGCGGTCTGCGCGACGGCGCCGCGCATGCCGCCGGTGGCGCGGTAGTCGGCCAGCCGCAGGGTGTCGTCGCGGCGGCGGCCCCACGCCTCGCGCATCGCGTGCCCGACCAGCGGCAGGGCGCCCGGCTGGCCGGCCGCCTCGGCGAGCACCGCCTCCACCAGGTCCGCGTCCACCCGGACGCCGGCGTGCCGGGCGGGCTCGGTGATGATGTCGCGCAGCTCGGCCCTGCTGGGCGGCCCGACGGGCAGCTGGGCGGCCGTACGCAGCGCGGCGACCAGGCCGGCGTGGACGAAGCAGCGGGCGTAGAAGTCGGCCCTGATGCCGATGGCGACACGGATCCGCCGTTCACTGGAGCGGGCCAGGCCGGCGACGGCACCGAGGAAGGCGTGACGTTCCGCCTCGTCGGCGCAGAGGGTGAACACCTCCTCGAACTGGTCGATCACCAGCAGCACACGCGCCTGGTCGGGCCGTCCGGCCAGCCAGGTGCGCAGGGCGATGTCGAGGGCGGCGGGGTCCTCGTCCATCCGGCGGCGGAGGTCGGCTGCGAGGTCTGCGGGGGCGTGCGCGAGCGGGGCGCCGGGGCCGGCCGGCGCCGCGGGCTCGTCTTCGGGGGCGGGGCCGGGTTCCGGCGCGGCGGCCTCCTCGCCCGCCTCCTCGCCGGTGTCCTCCGTCAGCCGGGCCACCGCCGCAGCGAGGGCGGCCGGCGGCCGCGCGCCGGGGGCCAGCAGTGCCGGGTGCCAGTTCCCGCCCAGGTGAGGCAGCAGCCCGGCCCGCAGCAGTGAGGACTTGCCGCTTCCCGAGGCGCCGAAGACCACGGTGAGCGGGTGCTGTTCGACGCGCTCCGACAGCTCCTTGGTCAGGGCCGAGCGGCCGAAGTACTCCGCGGCGTTCGCCGCCTCGAAGGCGGCCAGCCCCGGATACGGGCACCGCACCGCGTCCGGTTCGCCGTCCCCGGCCCCGGCGGCGGCCCGCCACCGCGCCTCCCACTCGGCCCGCTCCCCGCCGCACGCCTGCGCGTATGCCAGGACGACGTCGAGCGTCGGCAGCCGCTCTCCTTTGGCCGCCTCCGCCAGCGTGCTGGCCGAATAGTGTGCCGTCTTGGCGAGTGTGCGGTAGCTCGGCGCGCCCGCCCGCTCCCGCAACTGCCGTAGTTCCCAGGCCAACCGCTCCACCGGTCCGGCCTCGGGATCCACCGGCCGCTCCGGCCGTCCCAACCGGGGCTTGTGCTGCCCTGGCCCTGCGATCCCCGCCACCTTCTTCCTGCGCCCGGGCCGCCGCCACGGCCGAACTCCCCTATTGTCCGCCCTGTTCGCCCCGGGCGAGCCGCACTTTCGGACAACGTCACGGGCGGTGCCGATGGCATCCTGGATGCGTTCCGGCACGGGCCGGCGAGAGGTGAGCGCGGTCCGGCCGCGACGACCGGGGGGAGCAGCGCGGTGGGCGGTACGGCTTCGGGTACCACGGCGGACTTCTGGTTCGACCCCGTGTGCCCGTACACCTGGATCGCCGCGCAGTGGATGCGCGAAGTGGCGCGGGTGCGCCCGGTGCGGGTGCGCTGGCGGCTGATGAGCCTTCAGGTGCTCAACGAGGGCCGGGAGGTCGATCCGGAGGATCCGGACGGGGAGTGGGGCGCGTACCTGTGGGCGCCCGTGCGGGTGTGTGCCGCGGTGGAGCAGCGGTACGGCCAGGAGGCCCTGGACCGCTTCTACGCGGCGCTCGGCGTACGGCTGCACCACCGCGGCGAGTGGGACGGCATCGAGCGGGCGCTGGCGGACGCGGGGCTGCCGGGCGGGCCGGCCGCCGCGGCGTGGACGACGGAGTACGACGCGGCGATACGGGCCTCGCACGCGCGCGGCACCGCCCTGGTCGGCGAGGACGTGGGCACGCCTGTCATCGCGGCGGACGGGGTCGCCTTCTTCGGCCCGGTGGTCTCGCCCGCCCCGCGCGGTGCGGCGGCCGGGCGGCTGTGGGACGGTGTCCTGCTGATGGCGTCGGTGCCGGGTTTCCACGAGCTGTGCCGCCCGGCCGCGGCGGAACCGGACTTCGGTCCCGAGCCGGCCGGCGGCGCCCGTCCCCGCCGGGCGCAGGTCGGCCGTAAGTCGGACGGTCGTCCCTCCAGGGGATGACACGGGGCCCGCGGGTCGGACTTCCGGCCGGTGCTGTTTCGGCACCACGGGCTGAGGACTTCTGTGACCTGCGCGTTCGAGAATGGGACAGCACCACACCTCCGCCACACGGGCCCCACCGGGCCGCGCGGAGCCCGGTGTTCCGCCGGGGCCCGCCGCCCCGGGTTCCGCCCGTCCCCTCCCCAGGAGTCACCCCGTGTCCCACGCGGCCGCCTTCCCCGCCCCCGCCCGAGCCACCGCGGCCGTCGCCGCCCGCGCCACGGACCTGAGCAAGGTCTACGGCCAGGGCGAGACCCGTGTGGTCGCGCTGGACAACGTGTCCGTCGAGTTCGGCCGGGCCCGCTTCACCGCCATCATGGGCCCCTCCGGTTCCGGCAAGTCCACGCTGATGCACTGCATGGCCGGCCTGGACTCCATATCGTCCGGCTCCGCGCGGATCGGCGACACGGAGCTGACCGGGCTGAACGACAAGCACCTGACCCGGCTGCGCCGCGACAAGATCGGCTTCATCTTCCAGGCGTTCAACCTGCTGCCGACGCTGACCGCGCTGGAGAACATCACGCTGCCGATGGACATCGCGGGCCGCAAGCCCGACCGCGAGTGGGTGGAGAAGGTGATCCAGACGGTCGGGCTGTCCGGGCGGCTCAAGCACCGGCCCAGCCAGCTCTCCGGCGGCCAGCAGCAGCGCGTCGCGGTGGCCCGCGCGCTGGCCTCCCAGCCGGAGATCATCTTCGCCGACGAGCCGACCGGCAACCTCGACTCCCGCTCCGGCGCCGAGGTGCTGGGCTTCCTGCGCGAGTCCGTGCGGGCCATGGACCAGACGATCGTCATGGTCACCCACGACCCGGTCGCCGCCGCCTACGCGGACCGGGTGGTCTTCCTCGCCGACGGCCGCATCGTCGAGGAGCTGTACGAACCGACCGCCGACGCCGTCCTGGACCGGATGCGGCTGTTCGACGCCAAGCACCGTACGAGCTGACGCCCGCCGCCGACACCCCACCTCAGGACTGACACCACCACATGTTCCGTACCGCTCTGCGCAATGTCCTCGCGCACAAAGCCCGTCTGATGATGACCGCGCTCGCGGTCCTCCTCGGCGTCGCCTTCGTCTCCGGCACCCTGGTCTTCAGTGACACGGTCGGCGAGGCCGTCAAGAAAGCCTCGGCCAAGAGCTTCAAGGACGTGGCCGTCTCCGTACAGGCCACCTCGGGCCAGGAGCGCCCCGAAGGGGAGGACGGCCGGCGTACCACCCTGCTCGACGACAGGCTGGCCGACCAGGTTCGCGCGCTGCCCGGCGTGACCGCCGTGCACGCCAACGTCAGCGGCCGGGCCACCGTCGCCGACAAGGAGAACCAGCCGATCGGCAACGACTGGCAGAACGTGGCCACCAACTACCAGCCGGGCCCCGGCGGCAAGGACAGCCGCTACCCGCTCGTCCAGGGCCGCGGCCCGGCCACCGCCGGCGAGATGGCGCTCGACGAGGGCGCCGCCGAGAAGGGCGGTCTGAAGGTCGGCGACACCGTGCGCTTCGCCACCGACGGACCGGCCCTGCACAAGAAGCTCGTCGGCATCGTGCACTCCGAGGACCCGCAGGTCACCGCGGGCGGCAGCCTCGCGCTGTTCGACACCGCCACCGCCCAGAAGCTGTTCGTGCACCCCGGCCAGTACGACGAACTGGTCGTGGCCGCCCAGCCCGGCACCGACGAGAAGGCGCTGACCGCCGCGGTCGAGAAGCTGCTGCCGAAGGACCGCGCGACGGCGACCAGCGGCGCCGTGCTCGCCGCCGAGCAGGCCAAGATGGTCGAGCAGAGCAACCAGGCGATGAGCAAGACCCTGCTGGTGTTCGCCGGTATCGCCCTGTTCGTCGGCGTCTTCATCATCGCCAACACCTTCACCATGCTCGTCTCCCAGCGCAGCCGCGAGATCGCGCTGATGCGGGCGATCGGCGCCTCCCGCCGTCAGGTGGTGCGCTCGGTGCTGGCCGAGGCGGGCCTGCTCGGCCTGGTGTCCTCCGTCGTCGGCTTCGCCCTCGGCACCGGCATCGCGGTCACCATGCGCGCCGTGCTCAACGCCAACGGCGCCGGCTTCCCCGACGGCCCGCTGGTCATCAGCCCGAACGCGGTGCTGTCCGCGCTGGGTGTCGGTGTACTGGTGACCGTGCTGGCCGCCTGGCTGCCGTCCCGCAAGGCCGCGAAGATCGCCCCGGTCGAGGCGCTGAACAGCGTGGACGCGGCCCCCGCGCTGCGCGGCCTGGTCGTACGCAACATCATCGGCGCCGTCGTCACCGCCGCCGGCGTCGCGATCATGCTGTACGTGTCCACCCTGAAGGACGCCGAGGACATGATGCCCCCCATGGTGGGCTCGGCGCTCACCCTGGTCGGCGTCATCATCCTCGCGCCGCTGCTGTCCCGGCCGCTGGTCAGCCTGGTCGGCAAGGCCACCACCCGGATCTTCGGCGTCAGCGGCAAGCTGGCCAAGGAGAACGCGCTGCGCAACCCGCGCCGTACCGCCGCCACCGCCTCCGCCCTGATGATCGGCCTCACCCTGATCACCGGCATGACGGTCGCCGGCGTCTCCGGCCAGCGGGCCTCGGACGAGATGGCCGCCCAGGGCCTGACCGCCGACTACCAGGTCAGCACGAGCAACTTCCGCGGCCTGGACCCCGAGCTGACGAAGAAGGCCGCGCAGCTGCCCGGCGTACAGGCGGCGGTGCCCCTTCGCACGGCCCCCTTCGAGACGGCCGGCAGCGGCGGCTACGGCCAGCTCACCGGCACCGACGTCACGCACCTCGACAAGGTCGCCGCCCTCACGTTCCGCAGCGGGTCGCTGGACGCGGTGCGCGACGGCGGGGTCGCGGTCTCCCGCAGCAAGGCGGAGAAGCTGGGCTGGAAGACGGGCGAGACCCACGAGGTCGGCTTCTTCACCGGCACGGAGAAGAAGGAGAAGGCCCGGCTGAAGGTCGCCGGCATCTACGAGGACAACGCCACCGTCGGCGACCTGTTCGGCGCCACCGCGCTGGTCGACCCGCACAACAAGCCCGTCAAGGACGAGAAGGTCCTGGTCAAGACGGCCAACGGGCCCGACGCCGGGGTGGCGAAGGAGATCCGCAAGGCTCTCGGCGACAGCCCGCTGCTCAAGGTCCAGGACAAGGACAACCTGCGCAAGGAGAACGCCGGCAGCATCGACATGGTCCTGAACATGGTCTACGGGCTGCTCGGCATGGCCGTGGTCATCGCGGTGGTCGGTGTCGTCAACACCCTGGCCATGTCGGTCTTCGAGCGCACCCGGGAGATCGGGATGCTGCGTGCGATCGGGCTGGCCCGCAGCGGCATCAAGCAGATGGTCCGCCTCGAATCCGTCGTCATCTCGCTGTTCGGCGCGGTGCTCGGCATCGGCGTGGGCGTCTTCCTCGCCTGGGCCGGCGGCAAGATGGCGGCCTCCTCGATGCCGACGTACGAAATGATCCTGCCGTGGGACCGCCTGGGCATCTTCCTGGCGATCGCCCTGGTCGTCGGCGTCCTCGCCGCCGCCTGGCCGGCCCGCCGCGCCGCCCGGCTGAACATGCTGGAGTCCATCGGCGCCCAGTGACCGCCACCGACCGGCCCGCCCCGTCCCTACCCCCAGGGACGGGGCGGGCTCTTTTCCGCGCCCGGTACGGCACCAGGGTTCGCCCGCGCCGAACGGGCAACCCGCTGCCCATGGCAGCCGAACGGCAATCCGAGAAACCCACCGCTCTGAGCGCCCACTCCTGGTGGGCCGTACTGCGCCGCACCGGCAAGGAGTTCGTGGACGACGAACTCCACGACCGGGCCGCGGCCCTCACGTACTACGGCGTGCTCTCCCTCTTCCCCGCGCTGCTGCTGCTCGTCTCGATGCTCGGCGTGATCGGGAAGTCGGCGACCGAGGGCGTCCTCGACAACCTGGAGCAGATCACCCCGGAGGCGGCCCGGGAGATCCTGCGCGGCGCGGTGCGCCAGCTGCAGGACGGCCCCGGTGCGGGCGGCGTGCTGGCCGTCGTGGCCCTGCTGGGCGCTCTGTGGTCGGCCTCCGGCTACATCGCGGCCTTCATCCGTGCCTCCAACGCCGTGTACGACCTGCCGGAAGGCCGGCCGGTGTGGAAGACCCTGCCGCTGCGGCTGGGCGTCACCGTCGTGCTGATGGTGCTGCTCGCCGCCAGCGCGCTGATCGTGGTCTTCACCGGCGGGCTGGCCCGGCAGGCGGGCCGGAGCCTGGGCGTCGGGGACACCGGCATCGCGGTCTGGTCGATCGCCAAGTGGCCCGTGCTGGTCCTGCTCGTGGTGCTGATGATCACCATCCTGTACCGGGCCACGCCCAACGTCCGCACGCCCGGCCTGCGGTGGCTGACCCCCGGCAGCTTCCTGGCCGTCGGCCTGTGGCTGGGCGCCTCGGGCGGCTTCGCGCTGTACGTGGCCAACTTCGGCTCGTACAACAAGACGTACGGCACCCTGGCGGGCGTCATCATCTTCCTGGTCTGGCTGTGGCTGTCCAACCTGGCGGTGCTGCTGGGCCTGGAGTTCGACGCCGAGCTGGCCCGGCAGCGGGCGATCACCGAGGGCCACCCGCCGCGGGAGGAGCCGTACGTGGAGCCGCGGGACACCCGTACGTGGCCGCGCGGCCTGCGGCGGCGGCAGAAACGGCGGGCGCGGCGGGAGCCGTCGCCGGAACACTGAGCACCCGTGAGGACTGCACCAAAAAGGTGAGCGTCTGCACTGTTCCCGCCCGAACGGGTACCCCTGACCATCCGGGGCCCCATCCCACGGCGCGGACCCGAGCGCCTTCGAGTGCTGAAGGAAACCGAGAGCAGTGACAGACGTAGCAAGCCAGGGAGCGGCACCCGGCGACGACCGCCCGGTGCTCACCAACCGGCAGGGCCATCAGGTCTACGACAACCAGAACCAGCGGACGGTCGGCGCGCGCGGGCCGGCCACGCTGGAGAACTACCAGTTCCTCGAAAAGATCAGCCATTTCGACCGGGAGCGCATCCCCGAGCGCGTCGTGCACGCGCGCGGCGTGACCGCGTACGGCTACTTCGAGAGCTACGGGAAGTGGGGTGACGAGCCCATCGGCCGCTACACCAGGGCGAAGCTGTTCCAGGAGCCCGGCCATCGCACGGACGTGGCCGTCCGGTTCTCCACCGTGATCGGCGGCCGGGACTCCTCCGAGGCGGCCCGCGACCCGCGCGGTTTCGCGGTGAAGTTCTACACCGAGGACGGCAACTGGGACCTGGTCGGCAACAACCTGGGGGTCTTCTTCATCCGGGACGCCATCAAGTTCCCCGACGTCATCCACGCCCTCAAGCCCGACCCGGTCACCCACGAGCAGAAGCCGGCCCGGATCTTCGACTTCATGTCGCAGACCCCGGAGTCGATGCACATGCTCGTCAACCTCTTCAGCCCCCGCGGCATCCCGGCCGATTACCGGCACATGCAGGGCTTCGGCGTCAACACCTACAAATGGGTGAACGAGGCGGGGCACACCGTCCTGGTCAAGTACCACTGGATGCCCAAGGCGGGCGTGCGCAGCATGACCGAGGCGGACGCCGCCGCGGTCCAGGCCGGGGAGCTGGGGCACGCGACGAAGGACCTGTACGAGGCGGTCGGGAACGGCGACCGCCCCGAGTGGGAGCTGCTCGTCCAGATGATGGACGACCACGACCACCCCGAGCTGGACTTCGACCCCCTGGACGACACCAAGACCTGGCCCGAGCAGGACTTCCCGCCGAAGCCGGTCGGTCGGATGGTGCTCGACCGCATGCCGGACAACTACTTCGCCGAGAACGAGCAGATCTCCTTCGGCACCGGCGTCCTCGTCGACGGCCTGGACTTCTCCGACGACAAGATGCTCGTCGGCCGGACCTTCTCCTACAGCGACACCCAGCGCTACCGCGTCGGCCCCAACTACCTCCAGCTGCCGGTCAACCGCGCCAAGAACGCCGCCGTGCGCACCAACCAGCGCGACGGCCTGATGGCGTACGAGCAGGACCAGCACGGGCCGAACCCCGAGGTCAACTACGAGCCGTCGATCACCGGGGGCCTGCACGAGGGCTGGTACCCGACCCACGACGAGCAGGGCCCGGAGATCCGCGGCCGGCTCACCCGCAAGCGCATCCCGCGCGCCAACGACTACCTCCAGGCGGGCCAGCGGTACTGCCTGCTGGAGGACTGGGAGCGCGACGACCTGGTGAAGAACCTCACCGATCTGATCTCCCAGGCCGACCGGGCGGTCCAGGAGCGGATGGTCTGGCACTTCCTGCTCGTCGAGAACGACCTCGGCCTGCGGGTCGGCGAGGGCCTGGGCATCGGCCCTGAGGACGTCACCCACCTGGAGCCGCTGACCGGCCAGGACCTGACGGACGAGGACCGCAAGCGGCTGTCGAACCTCGGCGGCAACCCGCCGCGGGACGTCTCCGGGCTCACCATGACCCACTGCGTCCCGGACGAGCGGCACGTCGTGCACGCCTGACAGGCGCGGCCCCGCGCCCCGGTCCCCGGCCGTGACCGGGGGCCGGGGCGCGGTGGCGCGGCCGGGTCAGCCGGGCCAGGTGCCGGTCGCCTTGCGCACGGCCACCGCGCCGCTGCGGTCCACGGCCGCCTTCACCACCGCGAGCGTCGCGCCCTGGAGCGCGGCGGCCGGCAGCACCTCACGCCAGCGGCGCTCCTCGTCCGTGGCCTTCGGCGCGTCCTCCTGCCCGCCGACCAGCTTCCACAGGCGCTTGAACAGCGCCCCGGCCAGCACCCCGCCGAGAGCGCCGAACACCATCCCCAGGGGCTTGTAGAGAACTTTGATCATCGGTGGTGTCCTTTGCCTCGGGCCTTGGCGCCCGCCCTGGCGAGCGGGTGCGGGGACTTTCTCGTACGCAGCGCGGGCGACCACGAGCCCGCGCGGGTGCGGCGGCGCAGCACCAGCACGCCGGCCAGCAGCGCGCCGCCCGCGACGGCGGCGGTACGGGCCGCGCCGGAGCCCCCCAGCCGCTCTCTCGCGGCCGCGGTCCGGTGCAGCGTCCGGTCCTTGAGCCGGGCCGCCCGGTCCTGCGCGCGGCCCTTCACGTCGGTCTTCCCGGCCAGTGCGGCAACCGTGTCGCCGAGTTCGTGCCGGGTCCGCTCGATGCGGGCGCGCAGCTCGGCCGGGCTCGCGCCGGACCCGCCGCCCTTGCCGTTGTCGCCGGTCATCGCCGGGCCGCCCTTCCCTTGATCTCCTCGACGTCCCGGTGGACGCTGTCGATGGCCTCCTCGGGCACCGGCGGAGTGGCGCGGCGGATCCGCTGCCGGCCCAGCAGTGCGAGGACCGCCGCCAGCACCAGCAGGGCCCCCGCGACCACGAGACCCGCGGCCCACAGCGACAGCACCAGCCCGAGCGCGATGATCGCGGTGGCCACCAGCGCCTGGGCGGCCAGGAACGCCACCGTCCCGGCGCCGCCGAGCAGCCCGCCTCCCACGCCGAAGCGCTTGCCCTTGCGGGCCATCTCCGTCTGCGCCAGGCGCATCTCGTCGCGTACCAGGCTGGACAGCTGCTCCGACGCCTGGGAGACCAGCTCGCCGACCGGTCGGCTGTCCGTCCGGTCCGTCCGGTGATCCACGTAATCGCTCATCCCGGTCACGCCTCCTTCCTCGTGCGCGCCGGGTACCTCCTCAGCGGCCGGTTAACCGGAACGTTGGCCCGTACGGGTGCGGGGCGCGCGCCCCCAACGCGAACGGCGCGCGCTCCCGGGTGGGAACGCGCGCCGTCGGTGGCGGGGCGGATCAGAAGACCGACTCGGCCTCCAGCATCCGGTTGGCCGGCACGGTCTTCAGCTCGGTGACCGCGTCGGCCAGCGGCGTCATGACGATGTCGGTGCCGCGCAGGGCGGTCATGTGGCCGAAGTCGCCGCGGTGCGCGGCCTCGACGGCGTGCCAGCCGAAGCGGGTCGCCAGCACCCGGTCGTACGCGGTGGGCGTGCCGCCGCGCTGCACGTGGCCGAGGATGACCGGGCGGGCCTCCTTGCCGAGGCGCTGCTCCAGCTCGCGGGCGAGGGCGGTGCCGATGCCCTGGAAGCGCTCGTGGCCGTACTGGTCGATCGCGCCGTGGCCGTAGTCCATCGTTCCCTCGGCGGGGTGCGCGCCCTCGGCGACGCAGACCACGGCGAACTTCTTGCCCCGGGCGAAGCGCTCCTCGACCATTTTGACCAGGTCGTTCACGTCGAAGGGGCGCTCCGGCAGGCAGATGCCGTGGGCGCCGCCCGCCATGCCGGACTCCAGCGCGATCCAGCCCGCGTGCCGGCCCATGACCTCGACGACCATGACCCGCTGGTGCGACTCGGCGGTCGTCTTGAGGCGGTCGATGGCCTCGGTCGCGACGCCGACGGCGGTGTCGAAGCCGAAGGTGCGGTCGGTGGCGGAGATGTCGTTGTCGATGGTCTTGGGCACGCCGACGATCGGCAGACCGGCGTCCGAGAGCATTTTCGACGCGGTGAGCGTGCCTTCGCCGCCGATGGGGATGAGCACGTCGATGCCGTACTCACGAGCCAGGTCCTTGCCGTTCTCGCACGCCTCGCGCAGCCGGGCGCGCTCCAGGCGGGCGGAGCCGAGAATCGTTCCGCCGCGGGCCAGGATGCCGCTGACCGCGTCCAGGTCCAGCTTGCGGTACCGGCCGTCGAGCAGGCCCTTGAAGCCGTCCTCGAAACCGATGACCTCGTCGTCGTGTCCGGTGAGGGACCGGTGCACCACCGACCGGATCACAGCGTTGAGGCCGGGGCAGTCGCCGCCTGCGGTGAGGACTCCGATACGCATGGTGCTGTGTCTCCTGTGCTCGCTGTTGGTTCTTGTGAGCCGGTCCGATTGTTTCACGGGCCGGCAGGCGTTGCCCTCACAGCGTCGGGCACCCCTGGGGCAGCCCGCTGACACATGCGTAAAACTGGAGGAGCGGCTTATCTACAGACGCAGGTATTGTCAAGAGGGGCAAGCTCACCATAACGGTTAATTTGACCTTGCGAACGACGGAATGGATCGGAGAGCACGCGTGACGCGCAGCGTGTACGTGACCGGGATCGACCGCGGCGACGGCCGCCAGGTCGTCGAGCTGGGAGTCATGGAACTCCTGACCCGCCATGTGGACCGGGTGGGCGTCTTCCGCCCGCTGGTGCACGACGGGCCCGACCGCCTGTTCGAACTGCTGCGGGCCCGGTACCGGCTCTCCCAGCCCGCCGACACCGTGTACGGCATGAGCTACGAGGAAGCCGCCGGCCTCCAGGCCGAGCAGGGCACCGACGAGCTGGTCTCCCGGCTCGTCGAGCGCTTCCACCGGGTGGCCAAGGACTACGAGTACGTCCTGGTCCTCGGCTCCGACTACGCCGCGACCAACCTGCCGGCCGAGCTGAACCTCAACGCCAGGCTGGCGAACGAGTTCGGCGCCTCGGTACTGCCGGTCGTCGGCGGCCAGGGCCAGGAGGCCGAGTCGGTGCGCGCCGAGGCCCGCAACGCCTACCGCGCCTACCACTCGCTGGGCTGCGACGTCGTCGCCGTGATCGTCAACCGGGTGGCCCCCGAGCAGCGCACCGCGGTCGCCGAGCGGCTCGCCGCCCACCTGCCGGTGCCCTGCTACGCGCTCCCCGAGGACGGCTCCCTGTCCGCGCCCACCGTCGGCCAGATCGTGCACGCGCTCGGCGCCGAGGTGCTGCTCGGCGACGACTCGGGGCTCGCCCGCGACGCCCGCGACTTCGTCTTCGGCGGCGCCATGCTGCCCACCTTCCTCAAGGCGCTGACCCCCGGCTGCCTGGTCGTGACCCCCGGCGACCGCGCCGACCTGGTCGTCGGCTCGCTCGCCGCGCACAGCGCCGGCGCCCCGCCCATAGCGGGCGTGCTGCTCACCCTCGACGAGCGCCCCGGGCCCGACATCATGGCGCTCGCCAACCGGCTCGCCCCCGGCACGCCGGTGGTCTCCGTACCCGGCGGCTCCTTCCCGACCGCCGCCGAGCTGTTCGCCATCGAGGGCAAGCTGAACGCCGCGGCCCCGCGCAAGGCGGAGACCGCGCTCGGCCTGTTCGAGCGGCACGTGGACACCGCGGAGCTGACGAACCGTATCTCCGTCGCCCGCTCCGGCCGCGTCACGCCGATGATGTTCGAGCACGAGCTGATCGAGCGCTCCCGCTCCGGCCGCCGCCGCGTCGTGCTGCCCGAGGGCACCGAGGAGCGGGTGCTGCGCGCCGCCGACGTCCTGCTGCGCCGCGACGTGTGCGACCTGACGCTGCTCGGCGAGGAGGAGGCGATCCGCAAGCGCGCCGCCGACCTCGCCATCGACCTGGACGGCGCCCAGATCACCGACCCGCAGACCTCCCCGCTGCGCGAGCGCTTCGCCGAGCTGTACGCCAAGCTCCGCGCCCACAAGGGGGTCTCCTACGAGCTGGCCTACGACGTCGTCGCGGACGTCTCCTACTTCGGCACGCTGATGGTCCAGGAGGGCCTGGCCGACGGCATGGTCTCCGGCGCGGTGCACTCCACCGCCGCCACCATCCGGCCCGCCTTCGAGATCATCAAGACCAGGCCGGGCGCCCAGATCGTCTCGTCCGTGTTCTTCATGTGCCTGGCCGACCGCGTCCTGGTCTACGGCGACTGCGCGGTCAACCCGGACCCGAACGCCGAGCAGCTCGCGGACATCGCGATCCAGTCCGCCGCCACCGCCGCCCAGTTCGGCGTCGAACCGCGCATCGCGATGCTGTCGTACTCCACCGGCACCTCGGGCTCCGGCGCCGACGTCGACAAGGTGCGCAAGGCCACCGAGATCGTCCGGCAGCTCCGCCCCGACCTGCTGGTCGAGGGCCCGATCCAGTACGACGCGGCCGTGGACGCCGCGGTGGCCAAGACCAAGCTGCCGGAGTCCGAGGTCGCCGGCCGGGCCACCGTCCTGGTCTTCCCCGACCTGAACACCGGCAACAACACCTACAAGGCCGTGCAGCGCTCGGCCAACGCGGTCGCCGTCGGCCCGGTGCTCCAGGGCCTGCGCAAGCCGGTCAACGACCTCTCGCGCGGCGCGCTCGTCCAGGACATCGTCAACACCGTGGCCATCACGGCCATCCAGGCGCAGGGCGCGGCACCGGGCGGCTCGCCCACCGCCGGCAACTGACGCCCCTCGCCCGCCCCCCACAACCAACGGAAAGCTGCTTCATGACTGCCAATGCCACCCGCGTCCTCGTCCTCAACTCCGGCTCCTCGTCGGTGAAGTACCAGCTGCTCGACATGAGCGACGGCTCGCGGCTCGCCGTGGGCCTCGTCGAGCGCATCGGGGAAGAGACCTCGCGCCTGGCACACACCCCGCTGGCCGCAGGCGGCGACAAGAGGGAGCGCGAGGCCCGCATCGCCGACCACGAGGAGGCGCTGAAGGCGGTCGCCGACGAGCTGGCGGCGGACGGGCTCGGCCTGGACTCGCCCGAGCTGGCGGCGATCGGCCACCGGGTGGTGCACGGCGGTCTGAAGTTCACCGAGCCGACCGTGATCGACGACGAGGTGCTCAAGGAGATCGAGCGGCTGGTGCCGGTCGCGCCGCTGCACAACCCGGCGAACATCACCGGCATCAGGACCGCCCAGGCGCTCCGCCCCGACCTGCCGCAGGTCGCGGTCTTCGACACCGCCTTCCACACCACGATGCCGGAGCACGCGGCGCGCTACGCCATCGACGTGGAGACCGCTGACGCGCACCGCATCCGCCGCTACGGCTTCCACGGCACCTCGCACGCGTACGTCTCGCGCAAGACCGCCGAGCTGCTCGGCAAGGCGCCCGAGGACGTCAACGTCATCGTGCTGCACCTGGGCAACGGCGCCTCCGCCTCGGCGGTCGCCGGCGGCCGCTGCGTGGACACCTCCATGGGCCTGACCCCGCTGGAGGGCCTGGTCATGGGCACCCGCTCGGGTGACATCGACCCGGCCGTGGTCTTCCACCTCAAGCGGGTGGCGGGCATGGACACCGACGAGATCGACGTGCTGCTCAACAAGAAGAGCGGTCTGATCGGGCTGTGCGGCGACAACGACATGCGCGAGATCCGCCGCCGCATCGACGAGGGCGACCGGCAGGCCGCGCTCGCCTTCGACATCTACATCCACCGGCTGAAGAAGTACATCGGCGCCTACAGCGCGGTGCTGGGCCGGGTGGACGCGGTGGCGTTCACCGCGGGCGTCGGCGAGAACGCCGCGCCGGTGCGCGAGGCCGCGGTCAAGGGCCTGGAGGAGCTGGGGCTGGCGGTGGACGCCGACCTGAACGCCGTACGGTCCGACGAGGCGCGGCTGATATCGCCGGAATACGCCCGTGTCGCGGTCGCCGTCGTCCCCACCGACGAGGAGCTGGAGATCGCCAACCAGACATACGCCCTGGTCAGCAACTGACCTTCGGCTTCTGCGGCCAGGCGCCGCCGGCCTCGGCTCGGCGCCTGGCCCGCACCTCGCATCCGGGCACCCGAGCCCAAATAATTCCGCTCCGAAACAAACGATAGGATTGAGCCATGCGCCGTTCCAAAATCGTCTGCACCCTGGGCCCCGCCGTCGACTCCTACGACCAGCTGAAGACGCTGATCGAGGCCGGCATGAACGTGGCCCGATTCAACATGAGCCACGGCACCCACGCGGAGCACGAGGAGCGCTACCACCGCGTCCGCAAGGCCGCCGAGGAGACCGGCCGCGCCATCGGCGTGCTGGCCGACCTCCAGGGCCCCAAGATCCGCCTGGAGACCTTCGCCGACGGCCCCGTTGAGCTGGTGCGCGGTGACGAGTTCGTCATCACCACCGAGGACGTGCCCGGCGACAAGACCATCTGCGGCACGACCTACAAGGGCCTGCCCGGCGACGTCTCCAAGGGCGACCCGGTGCTGATCAACGACGGCAACGTCGCCCTCCAGGTCGTCGAGGTGGACGGCCCGCGGGTGCGCTGCATCGTCATCGAGGGCGGCGTCATCTCCGACCACAAGGGCATCAACCTGCCCGGCGCGGCGGTCAACGTCCCGGCGCTGTCCGAGAAGGACATCGACGACCTGAAGTTCGCCCTGAACATGGGCTGCGACCTGGTCGCGCTGTCCTTCGTGCGGGACGCCAAGGACGTCAACGACGTGCACCGCGTCATGGACGAGGTCGGCCGGCGCGTCCCGGTGATCGCCAAGGTCGAGAAGCCGCAGGCGGTCGCCAACATGGAGCAGGTCGTGGCGGCCTTCGACGGCGTGATGGTGGCCCGCGGTGACCTCGCCGTCGAGTACCCCCTCGAAAAGGTCCCGATGGTGCAGAAGCGCCTGGTGGAGATGTGCCGGCGGAACGCCAAGCCGGTGATCGTGGCGACCCAGATGATGGAGTCGATGATCACCAACTCGCGGCCGACCCGCGCCGAGGCGTCCGACGTCGCCAACGCGATCCTGGACGGCGCCGACGCGGTGATGCTCTCCGCCGAGTCCTCGGTCGGCCAGTACCCGATCGAGACCGTCAAGACGATGTCGAAGATCGTCGAGGCGGCCGAGGAGGAGCTGCTGGCCAAGGGCCTGCAGCCGCTGGTCCCCGGCAAGAAGCCCCGTACGCAGGGCGGCGCGGTGGCCCGCGCGGCCGCCGAGATGGCCGACTTCCTCAACGGCAAGGCGCTGGTGGCCTTCACCAAGTCCGGTGACACCGCCCGCCGCCTGTCGCGCTACCGCGCGGCCCAGCCGATCCTGGCCTTCACCACGGACGCCGCGACCCGCAACCAGCTCGCGCTGAGCTGGGGCGTGGAGACCTTCGTCGTGCCGCACGTGGAGCACACCGACGAGATGGTCGACCTGGTCGACGCCGAGCTGCTGAAGCTCCAGCGCTACAACGACGGCGACACCATGATCATCACCGCCGGCTCGCCCCCCGGCGTCCCCGGCACCACCAACATGGTCCGCGTCCACCACCTGGGCGGCGAGCGCGGCTGACGCGCAGCGGGACCCGAACACGGCTGTGGGCCGCATCCCTTGGGGGTGCGGCCCACGGTCGTACGCCCGCGTGCTCAGCCCGTGATCGACTGGTGCAGCCCCGGGATGGTCAGGTTGCCGCCGAACTGGCCCGCCTGGGTGATCTTCACCTTGGTGAAGTAGGCGAAGGGGACGTTCAGGGGCGGCGGGTGCTCCGGGTCGAAGACGATCGGGATGAGGCCGAAGAGGTTGCCCTGGAGGCGCTCGGTGTACATCGTCACCTTGCCGCCGCGGATCGTGGAGGTCGAGCCCTTGGCCGCCTGGACGTGGTACTTCTTTCCGGCGGGGCCGTCGACGATCTGGTGGAGGTCGCCGATGTCGATGCTGTCGGCGGTGAACTTCAGGGCCTGCTTGGTCCGTCCGCCGGGCATCGTGAGGTTGACGACGCCCTCGTAGTCCAGGCCGCGCAGGGTCAGGCCGCTGGACTCCAGGTACCAGGGCTGGTTCGGGACGGTGGCCGGGGCCTGCTCGTCCTTGCCGGCGACCTTCTTCTCCTCGACGCAGGGGAAGGGTTTCTTGCCGTCCGCGTCGGGGGCGCCCGGGTCCGCGCTGCCGCTGGGGGACGGAGAGGGCGACGGGAGGGCGTCGTCCGCCTTGTCCTTGGCGTTGTCCGCCTTGTCCTTGCCGTCCTCGACGGCCTTCCCGGCCTTGTCCCCGGCGTCCTTGAGCGGGTCGGTGGCCTTGCCGCCGGCGGGCTTGCCGGGCGTACTGCCGGAGCCCTTGCCGGAGGACGGGGACGGTGACGGGGCGGGCTTCGTGCTCGGAGCGGTGGGCCGGGGCTGACCGGGGTGGAGGGCGTCGTGCAGCTTCTTGCCCAGGCCCAGCGGGTCGTACCAGGGGTTCTCCTCCGTGGGTGAGGCGGAGGGGGACGGATCGGCGGACGGGGACGGGGCGGGCTTCGGGGTGTCCTCGGTCCGGCCCGGGTCCTGGGCGGACGGGGCGGGCGCCGGGGCGGTGTCCTTGCCGCCCGCGCCACCGGAGTCCTTGCCGGACCCGTCCTGGTCCGCCTTGTCCCTGACGGCCTGGTCCGCCTTGTCCTTGGCGGCCTTCTCCTTGGCGGCCTTCTCTTTCCCGGCCTTCTCCTTGGCCGCCTTCTCCTTCTCGGCCTTCTCCTTGGCGTCCTGCTCCGCCGTGTCCGGCGCGCTGACGCACGGGCCCTTCTTGAACGGGCTCTCCGGCTGCGGCTTGGCCATCGCCAGCTGCGGCGTCAGGCCCATGCCCATCAGGACGGCGGACGGCATGGCGGCGATGGCGATCGCCTTGCCCGCGGGCACGTGCAGCCGGGTCAGCAGCGGCTTGCGCGGCGCCGCGTGGCGCGGCCCGGTTCTCGCGCCGTTCGCGGCCGCGCCCTTCTCGTGCAGCTCGTCACCCGGCACTGTGTCCCCCGTTCGCCCCGTCGACCGGGCTCGCTCCTGGCAGGCCGCCGGGCGCGCCGCCCGCGGGCCCGGCCGGTTCGCCGCCCTCGGGGGCGACCGGCTTGCCCGGGGCCCAGGAGACTCCCAGGGCGCCGCCGACCAGTCCCAGCGCGAAGCCGATCAGGAAGGCGCCGAAGTTGGAGACCACCAGGGAGACCAGGGACAGCAGGATCGCCGCCACTCCGGCGAAGACGCGGGAGGCGGGCTGGAACCACATGGTCAGGCCGAGTACGACCAGGAGTACGCCGATGATCAGCGAGCCGGCGCCCGCGGTCGTCGCCATACGCACGGTCAGCGAACCGATCGTGAGGTTCGCGTAAGGGATGTACATGATCGGGAAGCCGGCCAGCAGCGTCAGCACCCCGCCCCAGAACGGGCGCTGGCCGCGCCACTCCCGGAACGAGGTGCGCTTTCGGCCGGTGTTCTCCTTCAGCCGTGGTCGCGTGTCGGCGCTCATGTCGTACAGCTCCTCGGGACTGGCTCATCGGTGGTACGTGCGCTGAGGTACGCGCTGAGGTGGCTACCGGCGTACGGGTGCGGGACGGGCGGGACAGTGGACGGCGCCACCGCCCGGCGTGCGCCCCGCACCCGTGCGCTCAGTGCGTCAGTAGCACTCGTTCTTGCCCCGGCTGACGTTCATGTGCAGACCGCTGAGCTGGAACGTGCCGGCCGTGGTGGCCCAGGCGCGCTGCTTGACGTCCTTGAACAGCACATGCTCGGCCTGCTGGGCGAAGGAGCCGGGAAGGTAGGACCCTCTGCCGCCCTCGCCGGGCTTCGCGGGACCCGGGCCCTTGGTGGTGTGGTCCACCGAGACGCCGATGTCCACGTTGGTGAACGTCGCGTTGGTCTGCAGGTCGTCGGCGTCGATGTAGAGCTTCTTCGCCAGGACCTTGTCCTTGCCACCGCCCGCCTTGAGCTGCATCGTCACATCGCCGAAGACCGGCACCGGCACGACGACCGACTGGCACAGTTTGGTGATCTTCGCGGAGTCCAAGCCCACCACGGCGACCGGGTGCTGACCCTTGTCGCCGCCGTCGAGTGCTCCGTACTGCACGAAACCGGTGCCGTCCAGTTCGGACGCGGTGACCTTGAACTGCTGGCCGGAGACGCTGAACGATGCCGCCAGCGCGCCCTGCGCGATGGCGACTCCGATGGCAGCCGTCGCCGCGACGCTCGGCACCATGACAACGGCGAACCGCTTCCATCTGGTCCCGCCACGAGCCAGGGACTCCATGACTTTCCTCCTTCTCGGACGTACATCTCCGGTTACGGCCCGGGCCTCGGACGAGGTGGCGGCCGTACCTGGGATGGGAGAAGTGCTACGTCCTCGGGAAGGAGAGCGCCCGTATCGGAGGCGTACAGGCGTACTGCGTTCCGAATCACCGGCGATCACCCCCGAGCGACAACCACTGGCCGCGCTCTCGCGCGACCGTGCGGACAGGCCCTGCCGGGTGAGCAGGAACCCCCCTGTCCAGGACCGGCGTCGGTGCCGCCGGCCACTCGGTGGGGACCCACGAACCCCGCGGCGCCGACCGGTTGCCGGGCGGCGGGAATGGACCGAGCGTGGCCGATCGTGGTGCATCGGCGGCCGTCGCACAAGGGGTTCGTTACTTGCGAGTAACGGAGAGATAACCGGCCCGCGACGGCCCGAAATCGCACGGGCACCCAGGGTTGTCGCTAACGGTGATGAGACATGGGGAAATTGGGGCCAAACGCGAACGAAAACCCACCCTTCTCTTACCCAAAGTAACAGCGGCCACGATTACCAAGATTTGGTAAAACGTGGCCGCTGTCAGAGGTGGGGTCCCAGCGCCTCAGGAGGCGCCGGAGGATGCGCGCCGGAGGGTCAGAACAGCACCCGCGCCAGTGCCGTACGCGCCGAAATCACCCGCGGGTCGTCGGCGCCGATGACCTCGAAGAGCTCCAGCAGCCGGACGCGGGCGGCCTCGCGGTCCTCGCCCGCCGAGCGCCGGACGGCGTCCACCAGCCGCCCGAACGCGTCCTCGACATGCCCGCCGACCAGGTCCAGGTCGGCCGCCCTGATCTGCGCCGGCACGTCGCCGGGGGCGTCGGCGGCTTCCTTGCGCACCGCCTGCGGGTCCAGGTCCTTGACCCGGCGCAGCAGCTCGGCCTGCGCGAGGCCCAGCTTGGCCTCGGGGTTGGCCGGGTCGTCGGCGAGCACGTTCTGGTACGCCTGGACGGCGCCGTCGAGGTCGCCGTGGTCCAGCGCCTGGCTCGCGGCCTCCAGGAGCGCGTCGTACGGGCCGACGGGTGCGGGGGCCTCCTCGGCCTCGGCGGCACCGGCCGGGTCGACGGGCGCGCCCACGATCCCGAACTGCTGCTCGGCGGCCTGCACGAGCTGGTCCAGCACCTGGCGGATCTGCGCCTCCGGGGCCGCGCCCTGGAACAGCGGGATCGGCTGGCCCGCGACGACCGCGAAGACCGCCGGGATGCCCTGCACCCCGAACTGCTGGAACAGCGCCTGGTTGCTGTCGACGTCGATCTTGGCCAGGACGAACTTGCCGGCGTACTCCCCCGCCAGCCGCTCCAGCAGCGGACCGAGCTGCTTGCACGGCTCGCACCACTCGGCCCAGAAGTCGATGACGACCGGAACCTCGGTGGAGCGCTGGAGGATGTCCTGCTGGAATCCCGCCTCGTCGACATCGAACACCAGGCGGGCACCGCCGCCGGCGGGCCGGCCGGTGCGGGCCGCCTCGGCGCGCGCCTGCTCGGCCTTCTGCTTCGCTTCCCCGGCCGCCTTCACCGCGGCGAGGTCGACGACTCCACTCATGGACATGTTGCGTGGCTGCATGGGCCTATCCTCCCCCCTTCCGCGGACCGTTGCGAAAAGCGGTGCCGAAAATTCACGGTGCGCGAAAACGCTCGCGGCGCCGGGCCCGTCCGTGCGTCCCGCCGGTGTGCCGGCGCAGGACAGGGGTGCCGCGTTCGCACCGGTCCCGAAGGGCCGGCGGTACTGCCGTGGCGGCGGGTCCCCACCCGCTGCCTGTGGTTGTCGCGTCCGGGGCGCGCCTGGCGGTCACACCCTTTCGCTACGACCCGTAGCGTAACTGTCCGGCGCCCCGCCCCGGCAACCCCTCCTGTGAACCCGGCGAGTGATCTGCCTCACGAGGAAGGGCTCAGTGACTCCTACTGGCCGGTATGGTCGCCCGCATGCACCGCTGCCCCCTCACCGGCACCAGCTCCGCCGCGGACGGTACGGGCCCCAAGGGCCGGACCGGCCACGGCGGCCGCACGGGCCGGCCGCGCAGCGCCGAGGCGGACCGCGCGATCCTCGGCGCCACCCGGGCCGCGCTGGTCGAACTGGGCTGGGGCAAGCTCACGATGGGCGACGTGGCGGCCCGCGCCAAAGTCGCCAAGACGACCCTCTACCGCCGCTGGGCCAACAAGAACGAGCTGGTCCTGGACGCCGTGGCGGTCCTCTTCGACGAACTCGAACTCCCCGACCGCGGCTGCCTCCAGGCCGACATCGAAGGCGTCGTCCTGCAGTTCGCGGCGCTGCTGGCGCGTCCGGAGACCAAGACGGCGCTGATGGCCGTGGTCGCCGAGTCCACCACCGACGAGGCGCTGCGGACCCGTATCCGCAGCGCCGTGGTGGAACGGCAGAAGCGGCTGGTGGTCCTCGGGCGGGAGCGGGCCCAGGCGCGCGGGGAGCTGCCGCCGGACCCGGCCGGCGAGGAGGGCGCGGCGGCGGCCGGGCGCGCGGTGGGGCTGATCTTCGACGTGATCGCGGGCGCGGTCGTGCACCGGGCGCTGGTCAGCGCGGAGCCGGTGGACGAGCTGTGGGCGCAGCAGTTCAGCACGCTGCTGCTGACCGGGATGGGCGGGCTCGCGGCGACGGGCCCGCCCGGCGCGTGACGCTGCGGACCGGCCCGTCGCCCCGATGGTCTCAGACCTGGTACCGGTCCGCCGCGAACAGGTGCACGTTCTCCGCGACCCACTCGGACGTCCGCTTCAATCCCTCCTCCAGGGACACTTCGGGCGTCCACGACGCCCACTCACGCGCCCGCGAATTGTCCGAAAGCAGTCGCTGGACCTCGCTGCCGGCGGGCCGCAGCCGGGACCCTTCCACCACCACCTCGGCCTCCCGCCCGGACGCGGCTATCAGGGCACGCGCCAGGTCGCCGATGGAGATCTCGCGCCCCGTACCGAGGTTGACGACCTCGCCCAGCGCCCGGTCGCAGTCGGCCATCGCCAGGAACCCGGCCGCGGTGTCGGTGACGTAGGTGAAGTCGCGGGTCGGTGCGAGCGAGCCCAGCCGGATCTGCCGGGAGCCGGAGTGCAGCTGCGCCAGGATGGTGGGGATGACGGCGCGCGCGGACTGGCGCGGGCCGTAGGTGTTGAACGGGCGCACGACCGTGACCGGCAGCTCGAAGGCGTGCCAGTGGGACAGCGCCATCATGTCCGCGCCGATCTTCGAGGCGGAGTACGGGGACTGCGGCTGCAGCGGGTGGTCCTCGCTGATCGGCGCGGTCAGCGCGGTGCCGTAGACCTCGCTGGTGGAGGTGTGCACCAGGCGGCGCACGGAGTGCCGGCGGCAGGCCTCGGCGATGTTCTCGGTGCCGACGACGTTGGTCTGGACGTAGGCGCCGGGCGAGTCGTAGCTGTACGGGATGCCGATGAGGGCCGCGAGGTGGAAGACCGTGTCGCAGCCGGCCACCGCGTCCGACACCCGGCCGGGGTCGCGCACGTCGCCCGCGATCATCTCGACGGGGCTGCCGGGCGTCAGGTAGCGCGCGAGGTGGCCCTTGTCCGCGTACGGCTTGTAGTGGACGAGGGCGCGGACCTTCGCGCCGTACCCGACGAGCTGGTCCACCAGCGTCGAGCCGATGAAGCCCTCGGCGCCGGTGACCAGGACCGTGCGGTCCTTCCAGCGGGCTTCCATGATCGCGTGGTGGTCGTTGGTGCTCATGCCGACTCCTTCAGGTAGGGGGTGGTGGGGTGCGCGGCGGGGTGGCCGGCCAGCGCGAGGACCTTGGCGGCCAGCAGGTCGGCGGCCCGCGTGTGGGTGCCCGGGTCGGCGGCCTGGCCCATGGCGGCCAACCGGTCGGGGTCGTCCAGCAGTGGCGTGACCAGCGCGTCCAGGCGCTCCGCCGTGGTCTCGCCGTCCGGCAGCAGCGCGGCGGCGCCCGCGTCGGACAGCACCCGGGCGTTGTGCGTCTGGTGGTCGCCGGGTGCGTGCGGGTACGGGACGAGGACGGCCGGCATGCCGATCGCCGCCAGCTCCGCGACGGTCGCCGAGCCGGCCCGGCACACCACCAGGTCCGCGGCGGCGTAGGCCAGGTCCATCCGGTCCAGGTACGGGACGGCCTCGGCGACGGCCGCGCCGCCCGTCGCGACCAGCCGCTCCCTGGTCTCCTCCAGGGCGGCGGGCCCGGTCTTGACCAGCAGCCGCAGATCCGTACGGGAGCGGTAGCGGGCCGCCAGGCCGACCGCGGCCTCGGTGAGGCGGGCCGCGCCCAGGCTGCCGCCGTTGACGAGCAGCAGCCGGACGCCCTGCGGCACGCCCAGTTCGCGGCGGGCCCGCGCCCGCAGGGCCGTACGGTCCAGCGTCGCCAGCGGTCCGACCAGCGGCATGCCGACCGTCTCCGCCTGCTCGCCGCCCACCAGGTGCTCGCGGCTGCGGTCGAAGGCGAGCGCGATGTGCGGGGTGAGCCGGGCGGCGAACTTGTTGGCCCGCCCCGGCACCGCGTTGGACTCGTGGATCAGGCTGGGCAGCCCGGCCATCCGCGCGCCGACGATGACCGGCGCGCTCGGATACCCGCCCATGCCGACCGCGACCTGGGCGCCCTGGGTGCGCAGGATCGAACGGCACTGGTTGCCCGATCTCAGCAGCGCCGCCGGCAGCAGGTAGCGCTTGGCGCCGAGCGACGGGTCGAAGGGGATCATGTCCACGGTGTGCAGGCGGTACCCGGCCTGCGGGATGAGCCGCGTCTCCAGCCCGCGCTCCGTACCGACGAAGGAGACCACCGCGTCGGGCACGGCCCGGCGCAGGGCGTCCGCGAGGGCGAGCCCGGGGTAGATGTGGCCGCCGGTACCGCCCGCACCGATGACGACTGAGAGTGGTGTGCGCATGGCCGCCACGCTCGCGAAGCGCCCTAAGAAGGTTCTAAGACCGTCGTTTGGCAGCCTGTGTGCATGCCGCCCACGCCTGCACCGCACCCCGCGCACCGGAGCGCCGCCCAGCAGCCCGCCTCCGCGCCCCCGCCGAAGATCCTCGTCGTCGACGACGAACCGGAGGTACGGGCCGCCGTCGAGGACGGCCTCAGCGTGGAGGGCTACGCGGTGCGCGGTGCCGCCGACGGGCTGGCCGCGCTCTCGGAGGTCGCCTCCTGGCAGCCGGACGCGATCGTCCTGGACGTCATGATGCCCGTCCTGGACGGCCTCGCGGTGTGCCGCCGGCTGCGCGCGCTGGACGACCGTACGCCGATCCTCGTGCTGACCGCGCTGGACTCGGTCAGCGAGCGGGTGGACGGGCTGGACGCGGGCGCCGACGACTACCTCGTCAAGCCGTTCGCGCTGGACGAGCTGGTCGCGCGCGTCCGGGCGCTGCTGCGCCGCGCGTCGGCCGCCGCCGTCGAGGACACCTCGCTGTCCTTCGCCGACCTGGTCGTCGACCCGGTGACCCGCACCGGCCACCGGGGCGGCCGGCCGCTGGAGTTCAGCCGTACGGAGTGGGCGCTGCTGGAGCTGCTCCTGCTGCACCCCGGGCAGGTGATGCCGCGCGAGGTGATCTTGGAGCGGGTCTGGGGCCGCGACTTCGGGCCGGACTCCAACTCCCTGGCCGTGTACGTCGGTTACCTGCGCCGCAAGCTGGAGGCGGGCGGCGAATCCCGGCTGGTGCACACCGTGCACGGCGTCGGCTACCGCCTGGACCAAGCGGGACGGGTGTGAGCGGGCGGCGCGGCCTGGGCGCGCACTGGCGGCGGCGCCGCCCGCTGCGGACACGGCTGGCGATCGCCGCGTCCGCGGCCGTGGCCCTGGTGGCGGTCGGCGTCTGCGTGGCGGCGATCTTCATCACCCGCCACCAGATGATCCGCCAACTCGAATTCCGCCTGGCCCAGACAGCCGCCCAGCACGCCGAGCAGTACCGCAAGGACGGCCCGTCGGCCGGGGACAAGGGCTGCCAGTACCAGGCCGTGCCCTGCCTCCAGTCGGTCCCCGCCGACAAGTCCAGGGACCCACGCGATCCCTACGCGCTGCCGGTCGACGACGCCACCCGCGAGGTCGCCGCCGGCCGGCGGGCGCCGTACTACAAGCAACTGACCGTGGCCGGGTATCCGGTCCGGATGTACACCGTCCGGCTGCGCGGCAAGGACCAGGCGCTCCAGGTGGCGCTGCGCTCGGACCTCGTGGAGCGCGGCGTGCAGAAGGCTTCCCTGGCACTGGCCGGGGTCGGCGGCGCCGGCGTCCTGCTGGCGGCCGGGCTCGGCTACTGGGTCTCGCGCACCGGACTGGCCCCGGTCGCCCGGCTCACCGCCACCGCCGAACGCATCGCCGCCACCCGCGACGCCCGGCACCGCATCGAGCTGCCCGCCGGGCCGCCCGGGCGCGAGGACGAGGTCACCCGGCTGGCCGCCAGCTTCAACACCATGCTCGGCGAGCTGGAGCAGTCGGTCGCCGCGCAGCGCCGGCTGGTCGCGGACGCCTCCCACGAGCTGCGCACCCCGCTGACCGCGCTGCGCACCAACGCCGAACTCCTCGCCCGCGCCGACCGGCTGACCGACGCCCAGCGCGACCGCGCGTCCGGCGCCCTGGCCCGCCAGCTGCGCGAGGTCACCACCCTCGTCAACGACCTGATCGAACTGGCCCGGGACGAGGAGCCGCAGCCGCTGGTCGAGCAGGTACGCCCGGCGGCGCTGCTGGAGCACGCGGTGGAGGCGGCACGCGGCCACTGGCCGGAGATCACCTTCACGGTCCGGACCGACGGGGCGACGAGGGGGGTGACGGTCCCCGGCGTACCGGCGCGGCTGTCCCGGCTGCTGTCCAACCTCCTGGACAACGCGGCGAAGTTCTCGCCGCCCGGCGGCCCGGTCGAGACCGAACTGACCATGGCGGGGGACGCGTTGGAGCTGACCGTGCGCGACCACGGCCCCGGCATCGCGGCCGGGGACCTGCCGCACGTCTTCGACCGCTTCTACCGCGCCGAGGCGGCCCGCGCGCTGCCCGGGTCCGGGCTGGGGCTGGCCATGGCGCGCCAGATCGCCCGCGCGCACCACGCCGAACTCACCGCCGCGCAGGCCCCGGGCGGCGGGGCGGTCTTCCGCCTCCGCTTCCCGGCGGGGTAGGACGGAGATGGCGTACTACCCTGGGCCGGAATCACGGCCGGGTGCACAAGGCCGGGCGGGCGGATCGGGAGGGCGTGCGGTGAGCAGACGAGCGCGCCCCGCGCTGCCGGGCTTCCTGCCCCGCGCGCTGGCCGGACTGTGGGCCGTCCTGCTGGTCCTGGCCGGCACGTCCGGGACGGCGGGTGCCGCGTCCGGCCCGCTGACGGCCGCCGCTTCCGGCCTCGCCGGCTCCGCTTTCCAGCCGGCGTCCGCCACCGCGCCCCAGATGCTCACCGCGCACACCGCGCCCGGCCACCCCCGGGCCGACGCCCGGCCGGCGCCCGACCGCCCGGTGGCCCGCCAGACGGCCACCGCCCACGCGTACGCGGTCCTTCCGCACCCGCGCTTCCCCGGCCTCCAGGACGCGTTGCCGTCCGCCGCGCCCGCCCCGTACCACTCCCCCTTCGGGCGCGGCGAAACCGTCGGCCCCCGGCAGGAACGGGCCCCGCCCTGGGCCCGCTACTCCCCGCGCGGTCCGCGCGGTCCCCCCTTCGTACGGAGCAGCTGACGCCCCAGGCGTACGGCCGCCCGCAGCACCGGCATGCCCGGCGGCGCCCCCGCGCGCCGCGGCACACCGGTGCGCGCCGCCGGCCGGCGTCCCGCCTCCGTATCCCTGAAGGGGAGACCCATGCCGTCCCGCGCTCCGGCGCGGCGACCCTGGCGTGCGCTGACCGCGCTCGCCGTCGTCGCCGTGTCGCTGTTCTTCGCCCTGACCACACCCGCCCGCCTCGGACTCGACCTCCGCGGCGGCACCCAGATCGTCCTGGAGACCAAGGACTCGCCCACCACCCGCGCCGACTCCGCCGCCACCGACCGGGCCCTGGAGGTGCTGCGGCAGCGGGTCGACGCCCTCGGTGTCGCCGAACCGTCGCTGTCCCGCTCCGGTGAGAAGCGCATCGTCGCCGAGCTGCCCGGTGTGCGGGACCCGAAGGAGGCCGTCGAAGTCATCGGCCGTACCGCGCAGCTCACGTTCCACCCCGTACTCGGCACCTCGCAGGACCCGAAGGCCGCCCCGCAGCACAAGGGCGCGGACGGCGCTCGCACCCTCCCCGACCCGGACGCGCCGGGGCAGGCGCTGCGGCTCGGCCCGCCCGCGCTGACCGGTGAGGGCGTCAAGGACGCCGAGGCGGTCTTCGACCCGCAGGGCGGCCGCGGCTGGACCGTCGACCTGGCGTTCCGCGGCGCCGCCGCCGACGCCTGGGCGCGGGTCACCGGGCAGGCGGCGTGCGCGGCGCCCGGCGACCCGGCCCGGCGGGTGGCGATCGTCCTGGACGGGCGGATCATCTCGGCGCCCGGCATGCAGCAGAGCGTGCCGTGCAAGACCGGCATCGCGGGCGGCAGCGCCCAGATCACCGGCGGGTTCGGCGACGCCGAGGCCCGCGACCTGGCGGCCCTCGTCAAGGGCGGCGCGCTGCCGGTCCCCGTCGAGGTCGTCGAACAGCGCACCGTCGGCCCGACGCTGGGCGCCGACGCGATCAAGGCCAGCGCCACCGCCGCGGTCATCGGCCTGCTGTGCACCGGCGCGTTCGTCATCGTCGTCTACCGGCTGCTGGGCGCGCTGGCCACGGTCGCGCTCGCCGCGTACGGGCTGATCTCGTACGCCGTCCTCGTCGCCCTCGGTGCCACCCTCACCCTCCCGGGGCTCGCCGGGTTCGTGCTCGCGATCGGCATGGCGGTGGACGCCAACGTGCTGGTCTTCGAGCGGGCCAGGGAGGAGTACGCGCGCCGCGCGGCGCGCTCCGGCGGCGATCTGCGGCGCCCGCTGCGCGAGGGCTTCGGCAAGGCGTGGAGCGCGATCGTCGACTCGAACGTCACCACGCTGCTCGCCGCGGGCCTGCTGTTCTTCTTCGCCACCGGACCGGTCAAGGGCTTCGGTGTCACCCTGTCCATCGGCGTGCTGGCCTCGATGGTCTCCGCGCTGGTCATCACCCGGGTGCTGGCGGAGTGGGCGGTGCGCCGCCGCTCCGTGCAGCGGCGGCCCGCGCTCACCGGCATGGCGTCCGAGGGGCGGGTACGGCGGTGGCTGGCCCGCCGCGAGCCGCGGCTGATGCGGCACCGCCGCACCTGGCTGGGCATCGGCGCCGGCCTGCTGCTGCTCGCCGTCACCGGGATCGGCGTCCGCGGCCTGGAGTTCGGCGTGGAGTTCACCGGCGGCCGGCTCGTCGAGTACAGCACCAGCCGCACGGTGGACGCCGAGACGGCGCGTGCCGCCGTCTCGGAGGCGGGCTTCCCGCGGGCGGTCGTGCAGGAGTCGGGCGACGGCGGCATCGCCGTACGGACCGAGCGGCTGACCGACGCCGAGCAGGAACGTATCCGTACGTCCCTCCAGGCGCCCGGCGGCACGGTCGATGTCGAGCGGGACGAGCTGATCGGGCCGAGCATGGGCGGCGAACTGCGCGGCAAGGCGCTGATCGCGCTGGGCATCGCGGTCGCCGCCCAGCTGGTCTACCTGAGCGTCCGGTTCCGCTGGACGTTCGCGACGGCGGCGGTCCTCGCCATGGTGCAGGACGTGGTGCTGGTGGTGGGCCTGTTCGCCTGGCTGGGCAAGCCGGTGGACAGCGTCTTCCTGGCGGCGCTGCTGACCGTCGTCGGCTACTCCGTCAACGACACGGTCGTGCTCTTCGACCGCGTACGGGAACTGCGGCGCGCCGCCAAGGGCAGCCGGGCCGCGCGCGGTCCGGAAGGGCTCTCCCGGCTCGCCGACCGGGCGATCGTGCAGACCGTGCCCCGCACGGTGAACACCGGCATGGGCGCTCTGTTCGTCCTCGCCGCGCTCGCGGCGCTGGGCGGCGACTCGCTGGCCGACTTCTCCGTGGCGCTGCTCGCGGGCGTGCTCTTCGGCATCGCCTCGACGGTCTTCACGGCCACCCCGGCCGCCGTCGTCCTGGAGGGCCGCCGCCCGGCCCCGGAGGCACCCGCCGCCCGCCCCCGCGACAAGGCCAGGGCCGGAAACGGCGCGGTGGTCTGACACGACGCCGGGGGCGGGACCGCGCACGGTCCCGCCCCCGGTACGTACCGCCTCAGAACCCCGCGGGCTCGGTGTACACGCCCCACTCGTCGCGCAGCACGCCGCAGATCTCGCCGAGCGTGGCCTCGGCCCGCACGGCCTCCAGCATCGGCTCGATCATGTTGCCGCCGTCGCGCGCGGCGGCGAGCATCGCCTCCAGCGAGGAGCGCACCCGGGCGTCGTCCCTGGCCGCCTTGCGGTCCCCGAGCACCCTTACCTGATCGCGCTCGACCTCGTGGCTGACGCGCAGGATTTCCAGGTCGCCGGTGACCGAGCCGTGGTGGCAGTTGACGCCGACGACCTTCTTCTCGCCCTTCTCCAGCGCCTGCTGGTAGCGGAAGGCGGACTCGGCGATCTCGCCGGTGAACCAGCCGTCCTCGATGCCGCGCAGGATGCCGGAGGTCATCGGGCCGATCGGGTGGTCGCCGTTCGGGACCGCCCGGGTGCCGCGCTCCTTGATCTGCTCGAAGATCTTCTCGGCGTCGGCCTCGATCCGGTCGGTCAGCGACTCGATGAACCACGAGCCGCCCAGCGGGTCCGCGACGTTGGCGACGCCGGTCTCCTCCATCAGCACCTGCTGCGTGCGCAGCGCGATCTCCGCGGCCTGCTCGCTGGGCAGGGCGAGGGTCTCGTCCAGCGCGTTGGTGTGCAGGGAGTTCGTCCCGCCGAGGACCGCGGCCAGCGCCTCCACGGCCGTACGGACGACGTTGTTGTACGGCTGCTGGGCGGTCAGCGAGACGCCCGCGGTCTGTGTGTGGAAGCGCAGCCACTGGGCCTTCTCGCCGGCCGCGCCGTACACGTCGCGCATCCAGCGGGCCCAGATGCGGCGGGCGGCCCGGAACTTCGCGATCTCCTCGAAGAAGTCCAGGTGGGCGTCGAAGAAGAAGGACAGGCCGGGCGCGAAAGTGTCCACGTCCAGGCCGCGGGAGAGGCCCAGCTCCACGTACCCGAAGCCGTCGGCGAGGGTGTACGCCAGCTCCTGCGCGGCCGTCGCGCCCGCCTCGCGGATGTGGTAGCCGGAGACCGAGAGCGGCTTGTACGCGGGGATGCCGCGCGCGCAGTGCTCCATCAGGTCGCCGATCAGGCGCAGGTGGGGCTCGGGCGGGAAGAGCCACTCCTTCTGCGCGATGTACTCCTTGAAGATGTCCGTCTGGAGCGTGCCGTTCAGGACGGCCGGGTCGACGCCCTGGCGCTCGGCGGCGACCAGGTACATGCAGAAGACCGGGACGGCCGGTCCCGAGATCGTCATCGAGGTCGTGACGTCGCCGAGCGGGATGTCCTTGAACAGGACCTCCATGTCGGCGGCCGAGTCGATGGCGACACCGCAGTGGCCGACCTCGCCGAGCGAGCGCGGGTCGTCGGAGTCCCGCCCCATCAGCGTCGGCATGTCGAACGCCACCGAGAGACCGCCGCCCCCCGCCTTCAGGATCATCTTGTACCGCTCGTTGGTCTGCTCGGCGTTGCCGAAGCCCGCGAACTGGCGGATGGTCCACGTGCGGCCGCGGTAGCCGGTCGGGTACAGGCCGCGCGTGAAGGGGTACTCCCCCGGCCAGCCGATGCGCTCGAAGCCCTCGACCGAGTCGCCGGGGCGGGGGCCGTACGCCGGCTCCACGCTGTCGCCGGAGAGCGTGGTGAAGTCCGCGTCCCGCTTCCGGGCGGAGTCGTACCGGGCCTGCCAGCGGCGGCGGCCCTCTTCGATCGCGTCAGCGTCCATGCCTCCAAATTTACTAGGACGTCCTAGTAATTGTCGATGGCTGACGGCCGGCAGTCACCACAGAGCACCCGCAGGGCGGTACGGGACCGCCGGGCCAGGCCCGGCGGTCCGGCGGCCTCAGGCCTTCGCGGGCTGCGGCGCGGCGTCCGCGACCAGCGGCTCGATCTCCCGGACGACCTTGCGCTCGACGAAGAAGGCGGCGGTCGGGATGGTGCCGGAGATCAGCACCCACAGGAGCTTGCCGAACTTCCACTTCGCCTTGGAGCCCAGGTCGAAGGCGAAGACGAGGTAGATGATGTAGAGCACGCCGTGGATCTGGGAGACCACGAGGGTGAGGTCCTTGCCCGTGTCGAAGCCGTACTTGGCCACCATGCAGGCGCACAGCACGAGGAGCATCACGGCAGTGACGTAGGCCATCACCCGGTAGCGGGTCAGCACGCTTCGTTTCATGGTCCGAGCGTAACCGCCCGTTCCGGGGCGATCTTCGCCGCCCCTACCACGGATCAGTCGTCCTTGAAATCACCGGCCGCGACCCGCAGCGGCCGCAGCACCGAGAAGATCTCCGCGCACTCCTCGGCGTCGTAGGCGCCCAGGCCGAAGTCCATCGCCATCAGGTCGCGGGTGGCCCGGTCGCAGGTCTCGCGCCCCCGGTCGGTGATGGAGGCGAGCGTGCCGCGCCCGTCGTTCGGGTTCGGGCGCTTGTCGACCAGCCCGGACTTCACCAGCCGGTCCACGGTGTTGGTCACCGAGGTCGGGTGGACCATCAGCCGTTCGCCGATCTTCGACATGGGCAGCTCCCCCGCCTTGGAGAAGGTGAGCAGCACCAGCGCCTCGTACCGCGCGAACGTCAGCCCGTACGGCTTGAGGACCGCGTCCACCTCGGACAGCAGGATCTGGTGGGCGCGCATGACCGAGGTGATCGCGGCCATGGACGGCACGGCTCCCCAACGTCGCTGCCACAGTTCATCGGCACGGGCGATGGGGTCAAAGGCGAGACTGAGCGGCTTCGGCACGCCTTCGACCCTACCGGTCGGTCATATCGTGGTCAGCCCCGTCTCAGTTTTCGGTACCCGTACGGGGGTCACGCCGGGACGCCCGCGCCGACGGGGGCCGGGAACCGGTCGCCGCCGGTCCGCCGCACCTCGGACACCACCAGCAGTACGGACACCGCCCCCACCACGCCGCCCGCCGGCATCACCACCCACAGCGGGGCGTACTCGGCGGCGGCGCCTGCCGCGCCCATCCCCAGACCCATGACCGTCATACGTCCCGCCTGCATCACCGTCATCGCCTGCCCCAGCAGCTCGTCGGGGACGGCGGCGGCGAACCAGCGGTCCACGCCGAAGTTGTACGCGATGCCGGTGCCGGTCAGTACGAGCAGCAGGACCGCCCAGCCGAGCGAGGGCCGCGCCGCGAAGCCGAGGGAGGGCAGCACGCAGAAGACGCCCAGCGGGAACGTCAGCCGGGCGCGGGCGCGCGGGCCGAGGAAGGTGCCGGCCAGGGCCTCGGCGGTGACCGCCCCGACCGGCATGGCGCACAACAGCAACCCCAGCCCCGCAGGACCGGCGCCGAGCAGATCCGCGTACGCGACCAGCAGCGCCTCCGGGACGACGACGAACGCCGGCGGCAGCCAGGTCAGCAGGAGCAGCGCCCGGACGCGGCGGTCGGCCAGCAGCCGCCGGACACCGGCCAGCGAGGCGCCCAGCACCGCGCCGCGGGACGCGCCGCGCGCCGGCCGGGAGCGGGTGCCCAAGCGCAGCAGCAGCGCCGACCCGAGGAACGTACCGGCGGTCACGGCGAGCACCGCGCCCGGCGCCACCACGGCCAGCAGCAGCCCTCCGGCGGCGAACCCGGCCAGCTGCCCGCTCTGGTTGACGATGCGGATCACCGAGCGCCCCAGGACGAACAGGTCGCCTTCGCCCAGGACGTCGCCGAGCGTCGCGGCCCGCGTGCCGGCGAAGACGGGCGCGATGGCGGCGATCGCGCAGCGCAGCGCCAGCAGCACCACGACGGGCGTGCCCGGGACCACCATCGCCGCCGCGCAGCCCGCGCACAGCAGGTCGCAGCCGACGAGGACCCGGCGGGCCGGGTAGCGGTCGGCGACCGCGGAGAGCAGGGTGCCGCCGACGACGTACGGCAGCAGGCCGAGCGCGAACGTCAGGGCGCTCAGCAGCGGGGAGCCGGTGAGCCGGTAGACGAGCACGGACAGGGCGATCTCGCACAGGACCACGCCGAGCGTCGACAGGAGGTGCGCGGCGAAGACCCGGCGGAATTCCGGTACGGCGAAGACGGCCCGGTATCCGGCCCCGGGCTCCCGGTCCGCACCGGGCCCGGAGGGCGGTGGCATGGCGGCAGCGTGCCGACGCGGCTGCCGGGGACCCAGTCTTTCGTCCACAGCCGAATGCGTGCCGGGGCGGGTTTCCGGCCGGGAAGAGTCAAGACAGGGCACGGAAGACAAGGGGGGCCACGGCCATGCCACTGGACATGCGCTTCGGCGCGGAGGACCTGCTGCGGATCCGCTTCGGCATCTCGCCGCTGTGCGAGACCCACGAGGCCGTACGGACGCTGCAACACACCGACCGGCACGCCTACCACCTGCCGTGGCTGCGGCGGATGCGCGAGGCGCTGACCGGCCTCGACCTGTCCGCGCTGCGACTCCTGATGCCGTCCCCGCAGCCCGGCTACACCCCGGACTTCCTGGGCCCGCCGCCGGAGTCGCCGCTCGCCTCCTTCGACGAGGAGCTGGCGCGGGTGCGGGCCACGGACCCGGCCATCGCCCGCGCCGAGCTGGCCAAGTCGCTGGCCTGCACGCCGGGGGCCGCCGACTCCCCGAAGGGACGCGCGATGCTGGCGGACCCGGCGGGCGCCGTACGGGAACTGGCCGACGTCACCGAACGGGCCTGGCACGCGCTGCTGGCCCCGGACTGGCCGCGGCTGCGCGCCCTGCTGGAGGCCGAGGTCGCCTACCGGTCACGGCAGCTGGCGAGCGGTGGGCTGGCGGGGCTGTTCGCCGACCTCGACCCGCGGATCACCTGGTCGGGCGACACCCTCACGGTGCGCACCCGCGCCCGGTTCCTCCAGATCCAGGACCTGGACGGGCGGGGCGTGCTGCTGATGCCGAGCGTCTTCGTGTGGCCCGACGTGATCAGTGCCTTCGAACCGCACTGGCAGCCCACCGTCGTCTACCCGGCACGCGGCATCGGCGGGCTGTGGAACGAGCCGGAGACGGGCCCGGCGCTGGCCAGGCTGCTCGGCGTGAACCGGGCCGCGGTGCTCACGGCGCTGCACGAGCCCGCGTCCACCACGGCCCTGGCGCACCGGCTGGGGCTCGCGCCCTCGTCGGTGTCGGCGCAGCTGTCCGTGCTGCGCGACGCCGGACTGCTGACGTCGCGCCGGCACGGGCACCAGGTGCTGTACGAGCGCACGCCGCTGGGCATCGCGCTCAGCGCGGGCGGCGCGCCGCCGGACTGAGCGCGCGTCCTCAGCCCTCGGAGCCCGCCGCGAGGTGGCGCTCGACGGTCTCGACCTTGGAGGTGAGGCCGTCGGTGACGCCGGGCCTGATGTCGGCCTTCAGAACGAGCGACACGCGTCCGGCGCGCGCCTCGACGGCGGCCACGGCACGCTTGACGACGTCCATGACCTCGTCCCACTCGCCCTCGACGGAGGTGAACATGGCGTCCGTACGGTTGGGCAGCCCGGACTCGCGGACCACCCGTACGGCGTCGGCGACGTACTCGCCGACGTCCTCGCCCACGCCCAGCGGGCTCACCGAAAATGCGACGATCATGCGTTGACCACGCCTTCCCTGCGGGCGCGCGCGGCGATGACGGTGGCCTCGGCCTCCCGCTTGAGGCGGCGGTCGGCGATGAAACCGCCGGTCGGCACGATGGACAGGGCGAAGTAGAGGGCGGCGGTGCCGAAGGACCACTTCGTGCGGTTCCAGGCGTCCAGCCAGAAGAGCACGTACAGGATGAACAGCACGCCGTGCACCGGGCCCAGGACCGGCACCGCGTTGAAGTCGGTCGTGTACTTCAGGATGGTGCAGACGATCAGCAGCAACCAGGAAGCGGCTTCGGGTACGGACGCCAGGCGGAGCCGGCGCAGGGCGGATGCGGTCTTGATGTCCACGGGAACCTCGTTCGGGTGGCGGTGGCGGCACGGGGGCGCTTGTGCGTCATTTCACAAGAGCGTCACCATTGTTGCAGGCCCGCAAAGGATCACTGTTCAGGGGTCGGTGCGCCGGTTACCTTCGATCCTGTGGCTCAGTTTCGGCTCCAGGGGAGCAAAGTGCTCGCCGTCGACATGACCGGCGATGCCGTAAAGGCGAAGAACGGCTCGATGGTCGCCTACGACGGCCAGATGGCGTTCAAGAAGATGACCGGCGGCGGTGACGGGCTGCGCGGCATGGTCACCCGCCGGCTGACCGGCGAACAGATGGAAGTCATGGAGGTGAAAGGCCACGGCACCTGCTACTTCGCCGACCGCGCGAGCGAGATCAACCTCGTACAGCTGCACGGCGAGAAGCTGTACGTGGAGTCCAGCAACCTGCTGTGCACGGACGCGTCGCTGCGCACCGGCACCACCTTCACCGGGCTGCGCGGCGCCTCCCAGGGCAACGGCCTGTTCACCACCACCGTCGAGGGCAGCGGCCAGGCCGCGATCGTCTCCGACGGCCCCGCCGTGGTGCTGCGCGTCACCAAGCAGTATCCGCTCCAGGTCGACCCCGGCGCGTACGTCGCGCACACCGGCGACCTCAAGCAGCACTTCCAGTCCGGAGTGAACTTCCGCACTTTCATAGGGGAGGGCTCCGGCGAATCCTTCCAGATCCGCTTCGAGGGCGAGGGCCTGGTGTACGTACAGCCCAGCGAGCGCAACACGATCGGCGGGGAGGTCTGATGCCGTTCACCCTCGTCAACTCCCGCATGGTGCGCGCTCAGATCGGCCCCGGGCAGCGGATGTTCAGCCAGCGCGGCGCGATGCTCGCCTATCAGGGCGACGTCAGCTTCACCCCGAACATCCAGGGCGGCCAGGGCGGCATCGGCTCGATGATCGGCCGGCGGATCGCCAACGAGGCGACGCCCCTGATGACGGTGGAGGGGAGCGGCACCGTTCTCTTCGGCCACGGCGGCCACCACATCCACGTCGTCGACCTGACCGGCGAGACCCTCTACGTCGAGGCGGACCGGCTGCTCGCCTTCGACGGGACGCTCCAGCAGGGCACGATGTTCATGGGCTCGCAGGGCGGCGTGATGGGCATGGTGCGCGGCCAGGTCACCGGCCAGGGCCTGTTCACCACGACGCTCAAGGGGCAGGGGGCGGTGGCCGTGATGGCGCACGGCGGCGTCATCGAGCTGCCGATCACCCCGCAGCGGCCCGTACACGTCGACCCGCAGGCGTACGTGGCGCACCGCGGCGACGTCCGCAACAAGCTCTCCACGGCCCTCGGCTGGCGCGACATGGTCGGCCGCGGCTCGGGAGAGGCGTTCCAACTGGAGCTATCCGGCCAGGGCACCGTCTACGTACAGGCGTCGGAGGAGAAACTGTGACCGGTCCCGTCATCCACGACCCCCACACGCTCCCCTCGGACGACAACGTCAACGACTACACGTTCAGCGTGGACCTGAACGGCCAGTGGTTCCTGCAGAAAGGGAAGATGATCGCCTACTACGGGCGGATCGACTTCCAGGGCATCGGGCACGGCGCGCTGGACCGCCTGGTCGCCCACAGTTTCCATTCGCCATTGCACGCCGCGGACTGGGTCGTCGCCGAGGGCCAGGGCAAGATGCTCCTCGCCGACCGGGCGTTCGACGTCAATTCCTACGATCTGGAAGACGGCAACCTGACCATTCGCTCGGGCAACCTGCTCGCCTTTCAGCCATCTCTGTCGCTGAAGCAGTCGATCATCCCGGGCTTCCTGACGCTCATCGGCACGGGCACGTTCGTGGCCGCCTCCAACGGCCCGGTCGTCTTCATGGAGCCACCGATCCGGGTGGACCCGCAGGCCCTGGTGGGCTGGGCCGACTGCCCCTCGCCCTGCCACCACTACGACCACCAGTACCTGCGCGGATTCCTCGGCGGCGTCCGGGCGCACACGGGCCTGGGCGGAGTCTCCGGCGAGGAGCACCAGTTCGAGTTCGTGGGGGCCGGCACGGTGCTGCTCCAGTCCACCGAGCAGCTGATGCCGGAGCTGGCCACGGGCGAGGTCGCGGCCGAGGCGGGGGTGCCGGGCGGGGGTGAGGCAACTCGCCAAAGTGGCTCACAACTGCCGCAGCTGCCGGGCGGGCTCGGGGGCCTCCAGCGCCGCTTCGGGCTGTGAGCGGTAGTCTGCGGACGGTGACCTCGAACGCCTGAGCAAGCGCCTGAGCCACGTCACAGAGCCATGACTAATTCGATATTCAACTTTCACGGGTAGAATTCATTCATGACGACCGACAGCGACACTCCCTGGCTGACCGACCAGGAGCAGCGTGCCTGGCGCACCCACCTGGACGTCAGCAGACTGCTGATGCACCAGCTGGAGCGCGATCTGCAGCCGTTCGGACTGACCAACAACGACTACGAGATCCTGGTCAACCTCTCCGAGGCCGAGGACCGGCGGCTGCGCATGAGCGACCTGGCCGCCGCCACCCTCCAGTCCAAGAGCCGCCTGTCCCACCAGATCACCCGGATGGAGAACGCCGGCCTGGTACGCCGCGAAAGCTGCGAGTCCGACCGCCGCGGGCTCTACGCGGTACTCACCGACGAGGGCTGGGACACCATGCGCCGGGTCGCGCCGCACCACGTCGCATCCGTACGCCGGCACTTCATCGACCTGTTCACCCCCGAGAACCTCGACTCCCTGAGAGAGTCCCTGGCCCCGGTGGCCGAACACCTCAGAGGCCGCCGCGGCAAGGTCTGACGGCTACGCCGCCGGCAGCCGCAGCTCGAACACCGAACCCTCGCGCACGACCAGCGTGCCGCCGTGCCGCTCGGCGACGTCGCGGGCGATGGCGAGGCCCAGACCGGCCCCGCCGTCGTCGCGGCTGCGGGCGTCGTCGAGCCGCACGAACCGCTCGAAGATCCGCTCCCGCTCCTCCGGCGGCACCCCGGGCCCGTCGTCCTCGACCCGCAGCACGGCCCACTCCCCTTCGCGCACCACACTCGCCCGTACGGCGCCCTCCGCATGCCGCTGCGCGTTGTCCAGCAGATTCCCCAGCACCCGCCCCACCTGACTCCGCGAACCGGCGACCTCCGCACCCGCCAGCTCCCCCACCGTCACCGCGATCCGGTCGCCCACCCGCTGCGAGACCTCCTCCCGCACCAGCGCCGCCAGGTCGATCCGCGAATCCGCCGGCCGCTCCCCCGCGTCCAGACGCGCCAACAGCAGCAAGTCGGCCGCCAGATTCTGCAGCCGAACGGCATCCTCCACCGCGCCCTCCGCGTCCAGCAGCTCCGGGTGCGCGATCCCCACCTCCAACTGCGTCCGCAGACTCGCGATCGGGCTGCGCAGCTCGTGCGAGGCGTCCGCGACGAACCGCCGCTGCCGCTCCACCGACTCCTGAAGCGCGCCCAGCGTCTCGTTGGTCGTACGGGCCAGCCGGTCGATCTCGTCCCGCGACCCCGGCTCCGGCACCCGCCGCGACAGGTCCGTACTGGCCGTGATCACGGCCATCTCCTTCCGGATCCCCTCCACCGGCCGCAGCGCCCGCCGCGTCACCAGCCAGGTCACCCCCGCCACCACCAGCAGCAGACACGGCAGCCCGATGAGCATCGCGGTACGCACCGAGCCCACCGCCTCCCGCTCGGCCGACAGCGGCGCCCCGGCCCGCACCACGGCCTTGCCGCCCTGCGTGTCCTTGGCCTCCACCGAGGCGAACCGGTAGTCCGCCGTACGGTGGCCGACCGTCGCCGTACCGCCACTGAGCCGCGCCTTGTCCTCGACCTCGCCCGGCTTGATCTCGTGGTCGTCGTCATCGTCGTCGTCCGGCTGCCGCGCGGCCGGCGGATGCCGCTCCGTCACGGCCTTCCCGTCCACCGCCCGCACGTCCTCGCCCGCCGCCAGCACCCGGCCGTCCTCCGACAGCACCACCACCGGACGGTCCGCACCGTCGGGCAGGTCCAGCTTCTCGTACGGCTTGCCGGTCGCGATCTGCGTCGCGACCTCCCGCGCGGCGTTCTCCGCCTGAAGATCCGCCTGGCCCACCAGGTTGCTCTTCAGCACCAGCAGCAGCGCCGTCCCCGCCGCGACCAGCGCGAGCGCCACCACCAGCGAGGCGCCCACCGCGGCCCGGACCCGTACCTTCCCGAAAACCCTACGCACCGGACACCAGCCGGTACCCGGCGCCGCGCACCGTCGCGATCGTGCCCGCGCCCAGCTTCCGCCGCAGCGCGCTCACGTACACCTCGACGATGTTGATGTCGCCCTCGTACGCGAAGTCCCACACGTGCTCCAGGATCTCCGCCTTCGACACCACCTCGCCCGCGCGCAGCGCCAACTGTTCCAGCACGGCGAACTCCTTCGCCGTCAGCACCACTTCCACGCCGCCACGCTCCACACGGCGGGCCCCCTGGTCGATGCTCAGCTCCCCCAGCCGCAACACGGGCAGCGCCGTCCGCCCGCGGCGGCGCAGCAGCGCCTTCACCCGCGCCACCAGCACCACGTACGAAAACGGCTTCGTCAGATAGTCGTCCGCGCCCGTGTCCAGCCCCTCGGCCTCGTCGTACTCCCCGTCCTTGGCCGTCAGCATCAGCACCGGCACGTCGTGCCCGGCCGCGCGCAGCGCCGCGCACACGCGGTAGCCGTTCATCCCCGGCAGCATGATGTCCAACACCACCAGGTCGTACACGCCCTCACCCGCCCGGTGCAGCCCTTCGAGGCCGTCGTGCACCACGTCGACCGCGTACCCCTCGGCCGTCAGCCCCTTGGCCAACGACAGGGCCAGCCGCTTCTCGTCCTCCACGATCAACAGACGCATGCGCCCACGATGCCACTGCCTGCCTGAAGCCCGCTTCAGGTGACTTCAGCCTGGCTTCAGCTTCCCTCCGCCACGGTGGATCACGTCATCGAGCACCTCACCCACCGGGGAGAGACCACAATGAAGCGCAACATCCTCATCGCCACCGTTGCCGCGGCCGCCCTCGTCGGCGGCGGAACGGCGACCGCCGTCGCCTTCGGCGACTCCGGGACGGCATCCTCCACGCCGAAGGCGTCTTCGACGCCGCGGTCCAGCGTCAACGTTCCCGACGACGACGTGAACGAGGACGCACGCGAGGCCAAGGCGGCCTCCGTATCCGCCACGGAGGCCGCCACCTCGGCCCTGAAGGCCGCCCCCGGCACCGTCACCGGCATCGACCTCGACGAGGACCGGCCCGGACTGGTCTGGGAGGTCGACGTCCTCGGCAAGGACAACAAGTGGCACGAGGTCACGCTGGACGCGGGCAACGGGAAGGTGCTGGGGCAGCACGTCGAACACGAAGGTGACGACGACCACGGCGTCGCGCACACCCGTGCGGAGCTGAAGGGTGCCACCGTCGACGCCACGGCGGCGGCGGACCGGGCTGCCGCCGCGTACGGCACGGTCACGTCGGTCGACCTGGACGACGACCACCGTGCGGATGCGGTCTGGGAGGTTGAGACCGTGTCCAAGGACGGCAAGGAGCACAAGCTGAATGTTGATCCGCGCTCTGGGCGGGTCTCGGCTGCGCCGGCCGTCGGTGACGGCCAGGACGACTAGACGCGCGGTGCGCGGGCTTTGCGCTTCGCGCGGGGTTGCGCTGGTTTCGTTGGGGTCGGGGCCGCGCAGGGGGGTATCTCTCCCCCAGCTTCCGGCCGGGGGAGAGTGCCCCCTGCGGGGCCCCGGCCCCCCACCCACCGGGCCCTAGGCGGAAGACGCGCACCCCCATTACGTGAACCGGAACTATGCCCGCGAAGCGGGCCCCGCGGGCTCCGTGAGGCCCGCCACCAGTTCGTCCGCCGCCGCGTACGGGTCCAGCTCGCCCGCCACGATGCGTTCGGCCAGCGCGTCCAGGCGTCGGTCGCCCCGTAGGTCACCGATTCGCTCCCGCAGCTGGGTGACGGCGATCGTTTCGACCTCTCGGGCCGCCCGTGCGCGGCGGCGTGTCGCGAGGGTGCCGTGTTCCTCGGTCCACGCGCGGTGCTTTTCCAGGGCCTCGACGACCTCGTCGAGGCCCTCGCCCCGTGCCGCCACCGTTTTGACGATCGGCGGCCGCCAGTCGCCGGGCGCGCGGGCCTCGCCGAGGCCGAGCATGTGGTTGAGTTCGCGGGCCGTCGCGTCGGCGCCGTCCCGGTCGGCCTTGTTGACGACGTAGACGTCGCCGATTTCGAGGATGCCGGCCTTGGCCGCCTGGATTCCGTCCCCCATGCCGGGGGCGAGGAGCACCACCGTCGTGTCGGCCTGGGAGGCGATGTCCACCTCGGACTGGCCGACGCCGACGGTTTCCACGAGGACTACGTCGCAGCCGGCCGCGTCGAGTACGCGGATCGCCTGGGGGGCGGCCCATGCCAGGCCGCCCAGGTGGCCTCGCGTGGCCATGGAGCGGATGTAGACGCCGGGGTCGGACGCGTGTTCCGACATGCGGACGCGGTCGCCGAGGAGTGCGCCGCCGGAGAAGGGGGAGGAGGGGTCCACGGCGAGGACACCGACCCGTTTGCCGGCCCGGCGGTAGGCGGTGACCAGGGCGGAGGTGGAGGTGGACTTGCCCACGCCGGGGGATCCGGTCAGGCCGACCACGTAGGCCCGGCCGGCGAGGGGGGCCAGGGCCGCCATCACCTCGCGCAGCTGCGGGGACGCGCCCTCCACCAGCGAGATCAGCCGGGCCACGGCCCGCGGCCGGCCCTGACGTGCCTGGTCCACCAGTTCGGGGACGTCCACCACTGCCCAGCTCCTCCCAGCTCGGTTACGCGTACGCCGCTGAATGCCGCGGTACGCGGCTTACTTGCCCGGTACGCGGATGATCAGCGCGTCGCCCTGGCCGCCGCCACCGCACAGTGCCGCCGCGCCCACGCCGCCGCCGCGCCGGCGCAGTTCCAGGGCGAGGTGGAGGACGATGCGGGCGCCGGACATGCCGATCGGATGGCCGAGCGCGATGGCCCCGCCGTTGACGTTCACCTTTTCCGGGGATACCCCGAGGTCCTTCATTGACTGCACGGCCACCGCGGCAAACGCCTCGTTGATCTCGATCAGGTCAAGATCCTCGACGCCGAGTCCCGCCTTGCCCAGCGCGTGGCGGATCGCGTTGCTGGGCTGGGACTGGAGGGAATTGTCCGGGCCTGCCACGTTTCCGTGCGGGCCGATTTCCGCGATCCACTCCAGGCCCAGTTCCTCGGCCTTGGCCTTGCTCATGACGACCACCGCGGCGGCGCCGTCGGAGATCTGGGAGGAGGTGCCGGCGGTGATGGTGCCGTCCTTGGAGAAGGCGGGGCGCAGCTTGGCCAGCGTCTCGGTGGTGGTTTCCCCGCGGATGCCCTCGTCCTTGCTGAAGACGACCGGCTCGCCCTTGCGCTGCGGGATCTCCACGGGGGTGATCTCGGCCTCGAAGAGGCCGTTCTTCTGGGCGGCGGCGGCCCGCTGGTGGGAGCGGGCGGCGATCTCGTCCTGTTCGGCGCGGCCGATGCCCAGGCGCGTGTTGTGCTTCTCGGTCGACTCGCCCATCGCGACGTTCTCGTACGCGTCGGTGAGGCCGTCGTGGGCCATCGAGTCGAGCATTTCGACGGCGCCGTACTTGAAGCCCTCGCGGGACTTGGGCAGCAGGTGGGGCGCGTTCGTCATGGACTCCTGGCCGCCGGCGACGACCACGTCGAACTCGCCGGCGCGGATCAGCTGGTCGGCGAGGGCGATGGCGTCGAGGCCGGAGAGGCAGACCTTGTTGACGGTCAGCGCCGGCACGCTCATGGGGATGCCGGCCTTGACGGCGGCCTGGCGGGCGGGGATCTGGCCGGCGCCGGCCTGGAGCACCTGGCCCATGATCACGTACTGCACCTGGTCACCGCCGATGCCCGCCCGGTCCAGCGCCGCCTTGATGGCCGCGCCCCCCAGGTCGGCGCCGGAGAAGCTGCGCAGGGACCCCAGCAGGCGGCCCATGGGGGTACGGGCGCCCGCGACGATCACGGAGGTGGTGCTGGACGTACCGTTCGCTGTCGACATCAGCGCGGCCCTTCCTGTACAGGGAGGTTAACGAGGGTTCCCGTCAATGTACTGAGCGGTAGGCGCCGGGTCACCGGGCTGCGGGTGTGATCGCGCGCACGTTGCGTAACCACGCGTGCGAGCGGTGCACTGGAGGCATGCTGACGCGAATCGACCACATCGGGATCGCCTGCGAGAACCTCGACGCGACCGTCGAGTTCTACCGCGCCACGTACGGCTTCGAGGTGTTCCACACCGAGGTCAACGAGGAACAGGGCGTCCGCGAGGCCATGCTCAAGATCAACGATACGTCGGACGGCGGCGCCTCGTACCTCCAGCTCCTGGAACCCACCCGGGCGGACTCCGCGGTGGGCAAGTGGCTCGCCAAGAACGGGGAGGGCGTGCACCACATCGCCTTCGGTACGGCGGATGTGGACGGGGACGCCGGGGCCATCCGGGACAAGGGTGTGCGGGTGCTCTACGACGAGCCGCGCACCGGTTCCATGGGGTCGCGGATCACCTTCCTGCACCCCAAGGACTGCCACGGCGTACTGACCGAACTGGTCACCGCGGCCCCCCACGAGGGAACTGCCGCCCCCGCTTCCTCGTCTACCTCCACGACAGAGCACTGACCTTTCCCTTCCCCGGCCGGTAGAGTGCACCTTCGGCCGGGGGCCGGGTCGGGGCTCGGTCCACACTCCGCCGATGATCTGACACCATTTCTTCGGAAGGGTCAGCTCCAGCACGCGTTGCGCACGAGGCATTTCGCGCTGCGAACGGGCAGATGGGAGCCGGCCGCCACCATGACCAGGGGACGGATGGGACCGCGCAGTGCGGGGCAACGACCGCTACGAGGCTGACGACCACCTCTCGCAGTTCGAGGCCGAGATGGAGCGGCTGAAGACGGAGCGGGACAAGGCGGTCCAGCACGCCGACGACCTCGGATACCAGGTCGAGGTGTTGCGAGCCAAGCTCCACGAGGCGCGGCGCACCATCGCGGCCCGCCCCGCTTACGACAACGTCAGCCACCAGGCCGAGCAGCTGCTGCGCAACGCCCAGATCCAGGCCGACCAGTTGCGTACCGACGCCGAGCGCGAGGTGCGCGAGGCGCGCGCCCAGACGCAGCGGCTGCTGCAGGAGCAGGCCGAGCGCCAGGCGCGCATGGAGGCCGACCTGCACGCCGAGGCGGTCGAGCGGCGCCGCCGGCTGGACGAGGAGCTCAACGAGCGCCGGCAGACCGTCGAGTCGCACGTCAACGAGAACGTGGCGTGGGCGGAGCAGCTCCGCTCCCGTACGGAGGCGCAGGCGCGCCGGCTCCTGGACGAGTCGCGGGCCGAGGCCGAGCAGGCGCTGTCCGCCGCCCGCGCCGAGGCGCAGCGGCTGGCCGAGCAGACCCGCGCGCGGCTGGGCAGCGAGGCCGAGCAGGCGCGCACCGAGGCCGACGCGATCCTGCGCCGGGCCCGTACGGACGCCGAGCGGCTGCTGAACGCCGCCTCCAGCCAGGCCCAGGAGGCCACGGACCAGGCCGAGCAGCTGCGCACCAGTGTCGGCACGGAGTCCGAGGAGGCGCGGCGCCAGGCAGCCGAGCTGACGCGGACCGCCGAGGCCCGGATGCAGGAGGCCGACCGCGCGCTGCGCGAGGCCCGCGCCGAGGCGGAGAAGCTGGTCTCCGAGGCGCAGGAGAGCGCCGCCAAGCGGCTGTCGGCCGCCGAGTCGGACCAGGAGCAGCGGCTGCGGACGGCCAAGGCGGAGATCGCCCGGCTGGTCGGCGAGGCCACGAAGGAGGCCGACGCCCTCAAGGCGGAGGCCGAGCAGCTGCGCGCGGACGCCCGTACGGAGGCGGAGCGGCTGGTCGCCGAGGCGCAGGAGGCCGCCCGTTCCAAGGCTGCGGAGGACTCCGCCGCGCAGCTCGCGAAGGCCGCGCGGTCCGCCGAGGAGGTGCTGACCAAGGCGTCCGAGGACGCCAAGGCCATCACGAAGGCCGCCGCCGAGGAGGCCGAGCGGGTCCGCGGGGAGGCCGAGGCCGAGGCGGACCGGCTGCGCGGCGAGGCGCACGACACCGCCGAGCAGCTCAAGGGCGCCGCCAAGGACGACACGAAGGAGTACCGCGCCAAGACCGTCGAGCTCCAGGAGGAGGCGCGCCGGCTGCGCGGGGAGGCCGAGCAGCTGCGGGCCGAGGCCGTCGACGAGGGCGACCGGATCAGGGCCGAGGCGCGCCGCGAGGCGGTCCAGCAGATCGAGGAGGCGGCCGCTACCGCCGAGGAGCTGCTGGCCAAGGCGAAGTCCGACGCCGAGGAGACGCGTTCGGGCGCGAGCGCGGAGAGCGAGCGGCTGCGCACCGAGGCCGTCGAGCGGGCCACGGCGCTGCGCAAGCAGGCCGAGGAGACGCTGGAACGCTCCCGCACGGAGGCCGAGGAGCTGCGCGGCGAGAGCGAGGAGGCCGCCGCCGCGCTGCGCGCCGAGGCCGAGGAGGCCGCGCGCCGGCTGCGTGCGGAGGCCGAGGAGGCCGCCGCCGAGCGCCGGGCCGAGGCGCAGGAGGAACTGGACCGGCTGCACGCCGAGGCCGCGGAGAAGGTCGCCGCTGCCGAGGAGTCGCTGCGCGACGCGCGCGGCGAGGCCGAGAGGCTGCGCCGGGAGGCCCAGGAGGAGGCCGCCAGGCTCAAGGCCGAGTCGGCCGAGCGGCTGCGGGTGCTCCAGCAGCAGGCCGAGGACGAGGCCGAGCGGCTGCGTACGGAGGCGGCGACCGACGCGTCCGCCGCGCGCGCCGAGGGCGAGTCCGTGGCCGTACGGCTGCGCAGTGACGCCGCCGCCGAGGCGGAGCGGCTGAAGACCGAGGCCAAGGAGACCGCCGACCGGGTGCGCGCGGAGGCCGCGGCCGCCGCGGAGCGCACCGGCGCGGAGGCCGCCGAGGCGCTGGCCGCCGCCCAGGAGGAGGCGGCCCGCCGCCGCCGGGAGGCCGAGGAGCTGCTCGGCGAGGCCCGCGAGGAGGCCCACCAGGAGCGCACGGACGCGCGCGAGCAGAGCGAGGAGCTGCTCGTCTCGGCCCGTACGCGGGTCGGCGAGGCGCAGGCCGAGGCGGAGCGGCTGGTCGAGGAGGCGGACCGGCGCGCCGCCGAGCTGGTCGCCGCGGCGGAGCAGACCGCCCAGCAGGTGCGGGACGCGGTCGCCGGGCTGCACGAGCAGGCCGAGGAGGAGATCGCCGGGCTGCGTTCGGCCGCCGAACACGCCGCGGAGCGTACGCGGACCGAGGCGCAGGAGGAGGCCGACCGGGTACGGGCGGACGCCTACGCGGAGCGCGAGCGCGCCTCCGAGGACGCCGCGCGCACCCGGCGCGAGGCGCAGGAGGAGGCCGAGGCCGCCAAGTCGCTGGCGGACCGCACGGTTTCGGAGGCCATCGCGGAGGCCGAGCGGCTGCGCGCGGAGGCCGAAAGCACGCTGGACGAGGCGCGCGAGGCGGCGGGCCAGGCCCGTACGGACGCCGCCGAGCAGGCCGACAGCCTGGTCGCGGAGGCCACCGCGCAGGCCGAGAAGCTGGTCTCGGACGCCTCCGCCAGGGCGCAGCAGCTGCGTACGGACGCGTCCGACGCGCTGGCCTCGGCCGAGCAGGACGCCAACCGCGCCCGCGCGGAGGCCCGCAACGACGCCAACCGGATGCGTTCGGACGCCGCCGAGCAGGTGGACCGGCTGCTCACCGAGGCCCGCGCGGAGGCCGAACGGATCGTCACCGAGGCGACCGAGCTGACCTCTTCGGCGCAGGACGACGCGGACCGCACGGTCCGCGAGGGCCAGGAGGCCGCCGAACGGCTGCGCGCCGAGGGCGAGCAGCGGGCCGCGGAACTGGTCGCGGCGGCGACCGCCGAGGCCGAGCGGCTGCGCGCCGAGGCGGCCGAGGCGCTGGAGACCGCGCGCCGGGAGGCCGAGCGCATCGGCGACCAGGCGCGGGAGGCGGCGAACAAGACCCGTTCGGACGCCGCCGAGCAGGCCGACCAGCTGATGTCCGAGGCCGGCGGCGAGGCCGAGAAGCTGCGTGCGGACGCCGCCGAGGCCACCGCGAACGCCGAGCGGGACGCGGACCGCACCCGGGCCGACGCCCGCGAGCAGGCGGACCGGATGATCGCCGAGGCCACCGCCGAGGCGGACCGGCTGCGCGCCGAGGCGGCGGAGACCGTCACCTCCGCGCAGGAGCACGCCACCCGTACGCGTGCGGAGTCCGCGCAGCTCAAGGAGGACGCGGAGGCGGAGGCCGACCGGCTGCGCACCGAGGCCCTGGAGGAGTCGGAGCAGACCGTCGACGCGGCGCGCAAGGACGCGGCGCAGCGCCGCGCGGACGCCGCCGAACAGGCCGACCAGCTGATCGCCAAGGCCCGGGAGGAGGCGCTGAAGGCGGCGACCGCCGCCGAGGAGCAGGCCGACCAGATGGTGGGCGCGGCCCGCAAGGAGGCCGAGCGGATCGCCGCCGAGGCCACCGCCGAGGGCAACGCGATGGTCGAGAAGGCCCGTACGGACGCGGACACGCTGCTGAGCGAGGCCCGCGGGGACGCCACCGCGATAAGGGACCGTGCCGAGGAGCTGCGGGCCCGTATCGAGAGCGAGGTCGAGGAGCTGCACGACCGGGCCCGCCGCGAGTCGTCGGAGACGATGAAGAACGCCGGGGAGCGCGTCGACAAGCTGATCGCGCAGGCCACGCAGCAGCAGGCGGAGGCCGAGGAGAAGGCCAAGCGGATGGTGTCGGACGCCAGCAGCGAGGCGAGCAAGGTGCGCATCGCCGCGGTGAAGAAGGCGGAGGGGCTGCTCAAGGAGGCCGAGCAGAAGAAGGCCGAGGCCGTACGGGAGTCGGAGCGGCTGCGCGCCGAGGCCCGCGCGGAGGCGGAGCGGATCGTCGAGGAGGGCAAGCGCGAGCTGGAGGTGCTGGTGCGGCGCCGCAAGGACATCAACGCGGAGATCTCCCGTGTCCAGGATGTCCTGGAAGCGTTGGAATCTTTCGAGGCACCCGCGAACGGTGGCGGCAAGGAGGGGGCGAAGGCCGCAGCGGGAGCGGGCGCAACTCGTTCGAGTGGCAAGCAGTCTGAGGGGTAGCCACCCGAATGAGGGGCCATTCTCCACTTCAAACGCGCATTGACTCGATGACACGCCGTTGCGGCCCCTAGGATTCCCTTTATCACCTCACCGGTCTCTTTCGACAGGAACCCCATGAGCGACACTTCCTCCCCCTACGGCTTCGAGCTCGTGCGGCGTGGGTACGACCGCGGTCAGGTGGACGACCGCATTTCGAAGCTGGTCGCCGACCGCGACAGCGCCCTGGCCCGCATCACCTCCCTGGAGAAGCGGATCGAGGAGCTGCACCTCGAAACGCAGAACGCCCAGGCCCAGGTCAACGACGCCGAACCGTCCTACGCGGGCCTCGGCGCGCGCGTCGAGAAGATCCTCCGGCTCGCGGAGGAAGAGGCGAAGGACCTGCGCGAGGAGGCCCGCAGGGCCGCCGAGCAGCACCGCGAGCTGGCCGAGTCGGCCGCCCAGCAGGTCCGCAACGACGCCGAGCAGTTCGCGTCGGAGCGCAAGGCGAAGGCCGAGGACGAGGGCGCCCGTATCGTCGAGAAGGCCCAGGGCGAGGCGACCGCGCTGCGCGCCGAGGCGCAGAAGGACGCGCAGTCCAAGCGGGAGGAGGCGGACTCCCTCTTCGAGGAGACCCGCGCCAAGGCCGCGCAGGCGGCGGCGGACTTCGAGACGAACCTGGCCAAGCGCCGCGAGCAGTCCGAGCGGGACCTGGCCTCGCGTCAGGCCAAGGCCGAGAAGCGGCTCGCGGAGATCGAGCACCGGGCGGAGCAGCTGCGGCTGGAGGCCGAGAAGCTGCGCACGGACGCGGAGCGCCGGGCCCGCCAGACGGTGGAGACGGCGCAGCGCCAGGCCGAGGACATCGTGGCCGACGCGAACGCCAAGGCGGACCGGATCCGCAGCGAGTCGGAGCGGGAGCTGGCGGCGCTGACCAACCGCCGCGACTCGATCAACGCCCAGCTGACGAACGTCCGCGAGATGCTCGCCACGCTGACCGGCGCGGCGGTCGCCGCGGCCGGAACCCCCTCGGACGAGGAGCCGATCACCCGCGGCGTCCCGGCGCAGCAGTCGCGCTGAGGCGCCGTTCGTCGTTGTGACGCCGGTGCGGCCGGCCGACGGGTTCCCCCGCCCGTCCCCGTGACGGCCGCCACCTCGTACGACGGCGCACAGGCACCGCCCGCCCGCCCCGCCTTCCCTCGGGAGGCCGGGCGGGCGGAATGCTTTCAGCAGCCGTGGGGCACATCCGGACACCGGCCGCCTGGTGCCCGATTCGCCCGAGATGCGGGGCCCCAGGACCGCGTTTAGCGTGCTGTACATGATCGAGATCGCGGGGCTGACCAAGCGCTACGGGGAAAAGCTCGCCGTGGACGGGCTGACCTTCACCGTGCGGCCCGGCATCGTCACCGGGTTCCTCGGCCCCAACGGCGCCGGCAAGTCCACGACCATGCGGATGGTGCTCGGCCTGGACCATCCGACGTCGGGCCGGGTGCGTATCGACGGGCGGCACTACCGTCAGCTGTCCGAGCCCCTGAGGCACGTCGGCGCCCTGCTGGACGCCAAGGCCCTGCACGGCGGCCGCAGCGCCTTCAACCACCTGCTGTGCCTGGCGCAGAGCAACGGCATCCCGCGCGCCCGCGTCCACGAAGTACTGGACACCGTCGGGCTGACCGCGGTGGCCAGGAAGCGCTCGAAGGGCTTCTCGCTGGGCATGGGGCAGCGGCTGGGCATCGCCGGGGCGCTGCTCGGCGACCCCGAGATCCTCATGTTCGACGAGCCGGTCAACGGGCTCGACCCCGAGGGCATCCACTGGATCCGCAACCTGATGAAGGGTCTGGCCGCCCAGGGCCGTACCGTCTTCGTCTCCTCGCACCTGATGAGCGAGATGGCGCTGACCGCCGAGCACCTGATCGTCATCGGGCAGGGCCGGCTGCTCGCGGACACCTCGATGCCGGAGTTCATCCGGCAGAACTCCCGCTCGTACGTACGGATGCGGTCGCCGGAGCGCGAGCGGCTGCTCGACGTGCTCGGGGAGGCCGGGTACGCGGCGGCGCCGGCCGGCGAAGCGGTGGAGGTCGACCGGGCGAGCGCCGCCGACCTGGGCGAGCTGGCCGCGCGGCACCGTCTCGTCCTGCACGAACTGAGCCCGCAGCAGGCATCCCTGGAGGAGGCGTTCATGCAGCTGACCGCCGGGTCGGTGGAGTACCACGCGCATTCGGACGGGCCGCGCCCGGCGGCACCGGAGGACGGCCTGCCGGGCGCGCCGCCCCCTCCGGGCACGCCGGGGGCGCCGCCCGCCGGCGGGCCGCCCGGCCAAGACGGCTGGGGCGCCGGCTGGCGGAACAAGAAGCGGGGGTCGTGACGATGGCGGCGGTCCCCCAGGTCCTGCGGTCGGAGTGGACAAAGATCCGTTCGGTGCGGTCCACGGTGTGGACGCTGGGCATCGCGCTGGTCGTCACCGTCGCGCTGGGCGCGCTGATCTGCCTGCTCGCCTCGAACGACTTCGGCACCATGTCGCCGCGCGACCGGCTCGCCTTCGATCCCACCAACGTCAGCTTCGCCGGGATGGGCCTGGGCCAGCTCGCGATGATCGTCTTCGGGGTGCTGGTGGTCTCCAACGAGTACGGCACCGGCATGATCCGCACCTCGCTCGCCGCCGTACCGCAGCGCGGCGTCTTCCTCTTCTGCAAGATCGCCGTCGCGGCGCTGCTCGCCCTCGCCGTCTCCTTCGTGACGGCCTTTCTCACCTTCTTCATCGGGCAGGCCATGCTGGGCGAGCACGCGGCGGCCCTCGGCGACCCCGGCGTGCTGCGCGCCGTCGTGGGCGGCGGTCTCTACATGACGCTCATCGCGGTGTTCTCGATGGGCGTGGCGACGATGCTGCGCAGTCCCATGCTGTCGCTCGGCATCCTGATGCCGTTCTTCTTCCTGATCTCCAACATCCTGGGGAACGTCTCGGCCACCAAGAAGGTCGGCTGGTACCTGCCCGACCAGGCGGGCCAGAAGGTGATGCAGGTGGTGCCGCCCGCCGGCAGCGACGTACCGTACGGGCCGTGGGGCGGGTTCGCCATCATGCTCGCGTGGACGGCCGCCGTGCTGTTCTGCGGATACGTACTGCTCAAGAAGCGGGACGCCTGAGTCCCGGCGGCCCCACACGCCCCTGCGCCCACGTTTTGACGGGAACCGTCAGCCGCCCGATAACCTCCTAACCCTTACGGGGGTACGAGAGCACCTCTGCCCCGAACCATTTCTGAGGGGCGGAGAATGATCGAGGCAGTCGGCCTGACGAAGCGCTACGGCGCCAAGACGGCCGTGCACAAGCTGTCGTTCCAGGTGCGGCCGGGCACCGTCACCGGCTTCCTGGGGCCCAACGGCTCCGGCAAGTCGACGACGATGCGCATGATCCTGGGACTCGACACCCCGACCGAGGGGCGCGTCACGATCGGCGGCATCCCGTTCCGCAAGGTGCCCAACGCCCCGCGGCACGTCGGCGCGCTGCTCGACGCCAAGGCGGTGCACGGCGGCCGCAGCGCGCGCCAGCACCTGCTCTCGCTCGCCCAGCTCTCCGGCATCCCGGCGCGCCGGGTCGACGAGGTGCTCGGCGTGGTCGGCCTCCAGGACGTCGCCCGTAAGCGCTCCAACGGCTTCTCGCTCGGCATGGGCCAGCGGCTGGGCATCGCGGCGGCGCTGCTCGGCGACCCGCAGGTGCTGCTCTTCGACGAGCCGGTCAACGGCCTGGACCCCGAAGGCATCCTGTGGGTCCGCAACCTGATGAAGCAGCTGGCCTCCGAGGGCCGTACGGTCTTCGTCTCCTCGCACCTGATGAGCGAGATGGCGCTGACCGCCGAGCACCTGATCGTCATCGGCCGCGGGCAGCTGCTCGCGGACATGTCGGTCAAGGACTTCATCTCGGCCAACTCCGCCGACTTCGCCCGGGTCCGCACCCCCGACACCGAGCCGGCGCTGCGCGAGAAGCTGGGTTCGCTGCTCGGCGAGGCGGGCGCCCAGGTCGTACCGGAGCAGGACGGCGCGCTGCGCGTCACCGGGCTGCCGCTCCCGCGCATCAGCGACCTCGCCCACGACGCGGACATCCGCCTGTGGGAGCTGTCGCCGCACCAGGCGTCCCTGGAAGAGGCGTACATGCGGCTGACGCAGAGCGTCGTGGACTACCGTTCGACGACCGACCAGCGGGCGGGCCTCCAGCAGGTCGCACCCGGTTACGGGCAGCAGGGCCCCGGTATGCCGGGTCAGCCGCCGCAGGGGTACGCGCCCGGGGCGCCGCAGCCGGGCCCGTACGGGCAGCCCAACCCCTATGCGCCGCAAGGTCCCGGCGGCGCGCCGGGCCAGGGCTATCCGCCGCCGGTGGCCGGCCAGGGGGCGCCGTACGGGCAGCCCAATCCGTACGGGCAGCCGCAGGCCGGCGCGCCGGCGCCGATGCCGCCCGCCCAGCCCGCCGCCCCCGCCGACATCTCCAAGCCCCACCACGAGGACGCCCGATGACCAGCCCTCAGCAGCCGGAGCAGCCGCAGCAGCAGCCTGAGCCGCACGACACCGACGCCCCCGGCGCCGGCGTTCCGATGCCTCCCGCCGGGGCTCCGGAGCCGCCGGCGCAGCCGCCGGCCGGCGCTCCCGGCACGATGATGCTCCAGGCGCAGCAGCAGCCTGCCGGCGCTCCGGGCACGATGATGCTTCAGGCCCAGCAGCCGCCGGCCCCGCAGGGCACGCCTGCCCAGAACGCCCCGCACGGCGCGCCCAAGGACGCGGGCACCATGATGCTCCAGGCCCAGCAGCCGCCCGCGGGCCCCGTGCCCCCGCAGCAGCCGTACCAGCAGCCCGGCCAGGAGGCCCACGCGGGCGGGCAGCCGCAGGTCCCGGCGGCCTGGCAGGGCGGCGGTCCCGGTGGCGCCGCCCCGGGTTACGTCTCGCCGATCCCGGTCCGCCGCACGAACCTGGGCCACGCCCTCGCCTCCGAGTGGACGAAGATCCGCTCGGTGCGCTCCACGATGTGGACGCTGGGCGCGATGATCATCCTGGTCGTCGGCGTCGGCCTGCTGACGGCGCTGGCGCTGTCCACCACCGACCAGACCTTCGACCCGCTGCTGGGCGGTGCCTGGTTCGGCCTGCTGCTGGGGACGCTGTGCGTCATCCCCCTCGGCGTGCTGGTGATCTCCTCCGAGTACGGCACGGGGATGATCCGTACGACGTTCACGGCCTGCCCCAGCCGGGCACGGGTGCTGACCGCCAAGGCGATCGTCCTGTTCGGGCTCACCTTCGTCATCACCACGGTCTCCACGACCCTGGTCTCGCTGCTGCACGCGGGCATGCTCGACGGCCCGGCGCCGACGGGCGACCAGTGGCTGCGCGCCACGGTCGGCGCCGGTCTGTACGTGGCCCTGCTGAGCCTGCTGGCCATGGGCGCGGGCTCGCTGCTGCGGCACTCGGCGGGCGCCATCAGCGCGATGACGGGCCTGGTCCTGCTGCCCATGCTGCTGGCCGTGTTCATGATCGGTTCGGAGAGCCTGCAGCCGCTCGCGAAGGCGATGATCCAGTACTCGATCCCCAGCAGCCTCGGCGCGATCTACGGCCAGCCGTTCCTCGCCGGCGGGCCGGAGGGCTGGCAGCCGCTGCTCGTCCTCGCGGGCGTCACCGCCGTCGTCCTCGGCGGCGCGTACGCCGCGCTGGAGAAGCGCGACGTCTGACGCGCACCCTCAGTACCTCGGCGCGTTACGGGACCGCTGGAGCTTCGCGCTCCGGCGGTCCCGTGCGTTCCAGCACGCCTTGTGCCAGTGTCTGCGGTCGTCCACGTCCCCGTGCCGGGGCCAGGCCACCACGTGCGGCACCCCCGGCGGGATCTCCTGGTCGCATCCCGGGCACCGGTAGTGCTTGGCCGCCCCGCCACCCCCCAGGTGCCGTACGACCCACTCCTCCCCGCGCCACTCCTCCGTACGTTCGAGACCGTAGCGGCCCCCGCCCGCGAAGTCGGCTGGCTTCTCACCGCCGCGAGGACGGTTTCGACGCGGAGACACTGGGCACCTCGGGAAATCTGCGGGGTCACGGGCCGTCACCACCCTACGCGGCTCCGTAGGGGGCGATGCCGCGTACCACAATCCTGCGATCATCGGGAAACCTCGCCCCCAGGCCGTGCCCTTGGCACGTGTCACACGTTGTTGCGTATTAGGGGGATGTCGCGTCGGCTGCGAGGAGGCAGAAGAGCGATGCGCGTTGGGGCTTTCATCCTGGCCGCTCAGTTTCCCGGCCAGGGACAGGGGGAGGCACTGCACCGGGCGGTGCGCTCGGCGGAGGTCGCGGAGGAGGCCGGGCTCGATGCGGTCTGGCTGGCCGAGCACCACTTCGTGCCGTACGGAGTGTGCCCGTCGGCGGCGACGCTCGCCGCGCTGCTGCTGGGGCGGACGCACCGCATCGGCGTCGGCACGGCCGTCAGCGTGCTGCCGACGCAGCACCCGGTCGCCCTCGGGGAACAGGCGGCGCTGCTGCACCTGACCTCCGGCGGGCGGTTCACCCTCGGTGTCGGCCGCGGTGGCCCGTGGGTCGACCTGGAGGTCTTCGGCTCGGGACTGGCCGCCTACGAACAGCACTTCCCCGAGTCGCTGGACCTGTTGCTGCGCTGGCTGCGCGAGCCCCGGGTCGGCGCCGCAGGGGAACGACACTCCTTCCGGGAGGTCGCGGTGGTGCCGCGGCCCAGCGAGTCGCTGGAGCGGCCGACCGGCCCGCCGGTCGTCGTGGCGTGCACCTCGCCCGGGTCGGTGCGGCTGGCCGCCGAGCGCGGCCTGCCGATGCTGCTGGGCATGCACTGCGGTGACGAGGACAAGGCGGAGATGGTCGCGCTGTGGCGCCGGTCCGCGCTGGCGTCCGGGCGGGACCCGGCCGAGGTCGCGGCGGCGGAGCACGTCTCGGCCGGCGTGGTGCAGATCGCCGACACCGTCCAGGGCGCCGCCGAGATCCTCACCAAGGCCATGCCGGGCTGGCTGCGGCGCGGCCTGGCGGCCCACGAGACGGTGGACGGCCGCTACCGCGCCATGCGCGACCCGCTGGCGTACACGGAACTGCTCTGCGACCTGCACCCGGTGGGCCCCGCGCGGCTGTGCGCCGACCGGCTCGCGGCCTCGGCGGAGCGGACCGGCATCCGGCGCTTCGCGCTGCTCGTCGAGGGTTCGGGGGATCTCGCGGCCACCGAGGAGAACGTACGGCGGCTGGGCGCCGAGGTGCTGCCGCACCTCGGGTGAGCCGGGCGTGGCGGGCCGGCCGTGCGCCCGGCCCGCCGCGTCCGCCGGTGGCGCCGCGGCGCGGTCCCCCCCCCGCGCCCGGCGCGTTGGCGCCGGTCCTCGGGACCTCGGCCGCGGGACGCCGCCGGCATGTCACAACCGCCCGTGGCCTCGGGCCGGTTGTTCCTCGCTGCCACCGGCGCACCGGCACCGTACGGCGCCACATCCCGCGTACGCAGCGGCAGCATCCGGTCAGCAGTCGCGCAACTGGGGCGACTGGTTCAGCAACTGGCCCCGGATCGAGGTGAACTTGGCCAGCCTGTCGTCCGCCGACGGGCCGAGCGGGAAGACCGCGACCCGGTGGCAGTTCTGGAACGCCAGACGCACGCCGAAATGACGCTCCAACGACCCGCGTATCGCGTCACTCGCCAGCGCGCGCAGCAGCTGACCGCGCGCCTGCTCGTCCGGCGGCGGCGTCTGGTTGTCGGCGAACTGGCCGCCGTCCACCTTCAGCCGGGCCACCAGGGAGCTGATCATCCCCCATGCGTAGGGCAAGGAGGTCCGGACGCAGTCGACAAATTCCGCTTCGTCGACCTCGCCTCGCTCGGCCTGTTCGAGGAGGGCCGGTGAGACGTCGAGCGACATGAGGTTCTCCTCTCGCGGCCCCGCCGGGGCAGGGCCTCAGGGATGGGACGGGAGGATCACGACGGAGCGTGTCCGTATCACGACCCCCTGCTTCCACGTTATGCCGCGCACCCGGCCCGCACCAGGAGATTGCAGAGACAACCGGCCGGGCGCGGGCGGGGCCCTCCAGGGGCGAATCGCGCCCGCGGCCCCCGGTCGAGTAGCGTGGCGCACCATGCGTCTCGTCATTGCCCGTTGCTCCGTGGACTACGCGGGCCGGCTCAGTGCCCACCTCCCCTCGGCCCCCCGCCTCATCCTGGTGAAGGCGGACGGTTCGGTCTCCATCCACGCGGACGACCGTGCCTACAAACCCCTCAACTGGATGTCCCCGCCCTGCACCCTCAAGGAGGGCGACGGCAGTGTGTGGACGGTGGAGAACAAGGGCGGCGAGAAGCTCATCATCACCCTGGAAGAGGTGATGCACGACTCCGCCCACGAGCTGGGGGTGGACCCCGGCCTCATCAAGGACGGCGTGGAGGCGCACCTTCAGGAGCTGCTCGCCGACCGGATCGAGACACTCGGCGAGGGCTACTCGCTCATCCGCCGCGAATACCCCACCGCCATCGGCCCGGTGGACATCCTGTGCCGTGACGCGGACGGCGGGACGGTCGCCGTGGAGATCAAGCGGCGCGGCGAGATCGACGGTGTCGAGCAGCTCACCCGCTACCTCGAACTCCTCAACCGCGACCCGCATCTGGCCCCGGTGAAGGGCGTCTTCGCGGCGCAGGAGATCAAGCCGCAGGCGCGGGTGCTGGCCACCGACCGCGGCATCGGCTGCGTCGTCCTGGACTACAACGCGCTGCGCGGCATCGAGGACGACAAGCTGCGGCTGTTCTGAGTCCGTTCCGGCCGCCTCCCGGGGGCCGGAACGCGCGCATCGGCCGGGACCCGCGCGGGTCCCGGCCGATGCGCGTTTCTCAGGTGCCGGCCGTGTTCAGGTGCCGGCCGTGCTCAGGTGTCGGTCGGGCCGCTCCCGGCGCCGGTGGTCTCCGGGTCGCTGCCGCCGCCGCTGCCGGGTGCCGGGTTGCCCGACGTCCCCGTCGGGTCGCCGCTGGTGGGCTTGTCCGTGGGTTTGTCGGTGGGTTTGTCCGTCGGCTTGTCGGTCGGCTTGTCCGTGGGTTTGTCGGTCGGCTTGTCCGTCGGCTTGTCGGTGGGCTTGTCCGTCGGCTTGCCGGACGTGCTCGGGCCGGTGGGCCGGGTGCTCGGCCCGGTCGGCGGCTTGCTGCCGTCCGTCGGCCGGGTCGTCGGGTCCGTCGCGCCGGTGCTCGGGGCGGTCGGGCCGCCGGTGCCCGGCTTGCCGCTGGTGCCGGGCGTGGCCGGGGCCGGCGAACCGTGGCCGGTGCCGGGGCGGCTGCCCTGGCCCGGCCGGGAGGTGCCGCTGCCCGGCTGGTCGGCGGGCAGGCCGCCGCCCTCCTTGCCCGTCTCGGCGGACTGCTCGGTCTTGACCTTGTCGCCCGCGCCGCCGTCGGACCCCGAGACGGCGCCCAGGGTGACGACGGTGCCCAGTACGGCGACGAGCAGCGCGCCCGCGCCCGCGGCGACCAGGTTGCGCCGGGTGCCGAGCACCAGGGCCCGGCGCCCCTTGGCCGCGCCACCGCCCTTGCCACCGCCCTTGCCGATGCCGTGGGCGGCACTGCGGGTGATCACGGTCGGCGCGGTGGCGTCGACGGCCGGCGCCGCCGCGAGGGCGGCCGGCACCCCGCCGGGCGGCGAGGCCGACTCCTCCGAGCGCGCGTCCGGGATCTCCTCGGCGGCGGCCGCCGCCGTGCCCGCCGGCGGGGTGAACGTGCCGGAGCGGTCCGCGACCAGGGCCAGGGCGCGCCGTCCCGCGACCGCGCCGCGCCGGTCGGAGAGCACGCCGCGCAGCCCTATGGACGCCTCCAGCTCGGCCCTGGCCCGGTCCAGGTTGCCGGTGCACAGCGCGAGCACGCCCAGCTCGTGGTGGAAGTACGCCTCCTCGGCGACCTCGCCGGCGATCCTGGCGGCCTCGGCGCCGTGCCGCAGGCTGCGCTCCCAGGCGCTCCAGTGCAGGGCGGCGGCGAAGGCCGGGGCGGCCGTACGGGCCAGCAGCACGGCGGCGCTGGGGTGGCCGCCGTCCCGGCTGCCGGTCAGCACGCCCATCGCGGCCAGGATCGCGTCGGACTCGGCGGCGGCCCGCTCGGGGGTGACCGAGGGGTGGCCGGCCCACCAGGCGTAGTGCTGGGCCGCGGTCAGGGCCCGTTCGCCCGCGCCCTCCTCGTACCCGGCGGCCGCGAGCTGGTCCGCCACGGTCGCGGCGAGCCGGTAGTGGGCGCCGGCCGGGGTGATCAGCCCGCAGTCCAGCAGCTCGCCGAGGGCGGCGTCGGCGTGGGTGTCCTGGGCGAGCGCGGGCAGGTGCGCCTGGTGCGGCAGCTCGCCGCCCAGGGCGACGGCGAAACGCAGCGTCTCGCGCGCCGCCGCGCTCAGCCCGGAGGCGAGCAGCGGCGCGGGCGAGGCGGCCTCGGCGACGGTCGGCAGCGGCAGGCCCCGGACGTCGTCGGATTCCGGGGACGCCTCGTGCGGCTGGTCCGCGTAGACGCCGTACTCGTCGTACACGCCCGGGGTGCCGCGCAGGCGCTGCCGCAGCAGGGCGCCGGCCTGGACGAAGCGCAGCGGCAGCCCCTCGGATTCGAACCACAGGTCGGCGGCCCACGCGGCCTCGTCGTCGGCGAGCGGGCGCCCGACGACGCCCTCCAGCAGTTCTCTGCACGCGGTGCGGCCGATCCCGCCGAGGAAGACCTCTTCGAGGTGGGAGCCGGCGGAGGGGGCCGCGACGTCGGGGGCGGCGGCGAGCAGGAAGGCGCACTCGGGCGTCGCGCCCAGCAGTTCGTCGAGCGCGGCGCCGCCGAATTCGAGGTCGTCCAGGACGACGATGGCGCCGATCTCGCCGAGCAGGCGCAGCAGCTCGCCGCGGTCGGGGCGGTGCAGCGGCGCCCGGTGGACGGCGGCGAACAGCTCGTACATCACGTCGGTGGGCGTGCGGTGGTATCCGGAGAGCCGGACCACCCCGTCGGGCGCGAGGCCCTCGCAGGCGGTGGCGACGGCGTCCAGCAGGCGTGTGCGGCCGGACCCCGAGGGGCCGGTGACGCGGACGGACCTGCCGCGGGACAGCAGCCGCACCAGCCGGTCGGTCTCCTCTTCGCGCTCCAGGAGGGCGCCCTGGCGGCCCGTGGAGACCGGCACGGCGGGCGGCTCGGCGGCGCGGGCCAGTTCGGCGCGCTCCTCGGGGCCGTGCTTGCCGGGGACGGCGGGCTGCTCGCCGGGCGGGCAGGGCTCGATCTCGCTGCCGTCGACGGGGTTGACGGTGAGCAGGTAGGGGCCCGAAACGAGCTGTACGATGCGCGCGGGCCCGCCGGGGGCGGCGCCGGAGCCGCCGCGCGCGGGCACCGGCGGCCGGCCGGGGTGCTCCTGCTCCCCGTACTCCTCAGGTCCCCGGTTGCTGTTCGGGTCCATGGTGAAAAGCCCCCCAGATGCGCTTGGCGTGCTGTCGACCGCTTGCTTGCCCGGCCGTCCGCACTCCCCCAGCCTACGACCGGGGTGCTCCCCGGCCGCCGCTTCTGGTCCGGTGCCCGCCGTGGCGTGGAAACCGGACGGCGGAGAACCGAACCTTAGACCTTCGCCCAGTATCTACGAAGCGCCGGGGTCCGTTCCTGCCCGGAACGTCACAGTGTTGTGAGAATCCTTCGCGTATGCGGCATTGATCTTGCGCCGGGGGCCGGGGCGCGTCCGTACGCCGACGTCCTCAGACCCGTGGCAGCGACTCCGCCTCGATACCGCCCTCGATGGCGAGGATGCGGTGCAGGCGGGTGGCCACCAGGAGCCGCTGCATCTGCGGCGGCACCCCGCGCAGCACGAGCCGGCGGTTGGCCCGCCCGGCGCGGCGGTGCGCGCCCATGATCACGCCGAGCCCGGTGGCGTCCCACGAGTCCAGCGCGGTCAGATCCAGCACGAGGTCGCCCTGGCCGGCGTCGACGGCGGCATGCAGGACGGTACGGGCGTCCGCCGCGCTGCGGACGTCGAGGCGGCCCCCGACGACCAGCTCGGCGTGGTCGCCCCTGATGTGCATATGCGCTCCCCGGGTGATGAGTGCTCGATCGTTACGTCTACAGAACTGACTGCCTCTCATGCGGCGAAGTTGCCGCCTGTAAGCGAACCGATACCGATTTCACCCCTGGGGGTGACGCCGCCGGACCGTGCGGCTGACGCGCCGGCTGCCGGGACGGGTGTGCCACCGGTGACCGGTGTGCCCGTTACCGGGACCGGAGCGGTGCCGGGCCCGGCACCTGACGCGGTGTCAGCGGCGGCGCGCGGGCCCGTAGCCGTCCGGCGCGGTATCAGTGCTCGTAGAAGCCCTGCCCACTCTTGCGTCCGATATCGCCGGCATCGACCATCCGCCGCATGATCTCCGGCGGCGCGAACTTCTCGTCCTGCGACTCGGTGTAGATGTTGTCGGTGGCATGCAGCAGGATGTCCACGCCGGTCAGGTCGGCGGTGGCCAGCGGCCCCATGGCGTGCCCGAAGCCCAGCTTGCAGGCGGTGTCGATGTCCTCGGCGCTCGCCACCCCGGACTCGTACAGCTTCGCCGCCTCGACGACCAGCGCCGAGATCAGACGGGTGGTCACGAAGCCCGCCACGTCGCGGTTGACGACGATGCAGGTCTTGCCGACCGACTCGGCGAACGCGCGAGCGGTGGCGAGGGTCTCGTCGCTGGTCTTGTAGCCGCGCACCAGCTCGCACAGCTGCATCATGGGCACCGGCGAGAAGAAGTGCGTGCCCACCACCCGCTCGGGGCGCCCGGTGGCCGCCGCGATCTTGGTGATCGGGATGGCGGAGGTGTTGGAGGCGAGCACCGCCTCGTCCTTCACCAGCTTGTCCAGGTTCTGGAAGATCTCCCGCTTGACGTCGATCCGCTCGAAGACCGCCTCGACGACGATGTCGGCGTCGGCGGCCGCGTCCAGATCGGTCGTGGTGGTGATCCTGGCCAGCGCGCGCCCGGCCTCGTCCGCCGCCAGCTTCCCCTTGGCGACGAACTTCTCGTACGAGGCCTCGATCCCGCCCTTGCCGCGGGCCAGCGCCCCGTCCGTCACATCGCGGAGGACGACGTCCCAGCCCGCCTGGGCCGAGACCTGCGCGATGCCGGAACCCATGAGTCCGGCCCCGATGACGGCGAGCTTCTTTGCCACTGGCTGTCCCCTAACACGCTGTGCACGTAACGGCTCTCGGCAGTGACGTTAGCGCCCACCGGCGATCGATAGGAGGGTTAGAGATGCGCGTCACGTCTCAGATGACGGACATCACACCGAGCGGCCTCACCGGCCGCCGCGCACGGCGTAGTTGAGGACCTTTCCGCCGAGCGCGTCCTCCAGCTCGTCCAGCAGGGCGAGCGCTTCGCGTGACACCTCGTCGGGTGCGCGCCCGGCCATCATCTCGCGGCCGATGTACGTCGTGAGGGTCGCGTGCACCCAGTTGAGCTGGCCCGCCACCATGAGCGGCAGCCAGTCGTCCGCCGCCGCGCCGGCCTCCTGCCGCAGGGTCTCCTCCAGGCGGGTGAGCTGCTCCTGCTGGAGGTGCCAGAGGCGGGCCTTGAGGGCCGCGGCGCCCTCGATGACGCGCATGAAGCGGTCGTAGCCCTCGGCCAGCCCGACGACGGGTGACACCGCTTCGACCTGTTCGCGCAGCTCGCGCAGGACGGCGGCGGCGGCGGACTCCCCCTCGTCCCGGCCGCGCACGTACCGCGCGAGGCGGTCCACCAGCCCGGCGCCGCGGTCCATGAAGAGGTCTTCCTTGGCCGGGAAATAGTTGTAGACCGTGTTGACCGAGACGTCGCAGACCTCGGCGATCTCCGCGATGGTCACCGCGTCGAAGCCGCGCTCCAGGAACAGGCCGGTGGCCATGTCGGAGATGTGCTGGCGGGTCTGCCGCTTCTTGCGCTCCCTGAGCCCTTCTGCCATGCGCCCATCCTAGGCCTTCTTGGACCCCATGGAATTTTGGGGCCATTGCAAATTTTAAGGCTCTCTGTTTTTCTGTCCCGCATGGCAGTCATCACCGCGTCCGGGCTGGCCCGGACCTTCACCACCCCGCGCGGCACCGTCGAAGCCGTACGCGGCATCGACCTCACCGCCGAGCGCGGCGAGATCCTCGGCCTCCTCGGCCCGAACGGCGCCGGCAAGACCACCACCCTGCGCATGCTCACCACGCTCCTCGCCCCCACCGGCGGCAGCGCGACCGTGGCCGGCTGCGACCTCGCCCGCGACCCGGCCGGCGTACGGCGCAACAGCGGATACGTCGCCCAGTCCGGCGGCGTGGACCCCGCCGTCTCCGTACGCGAGGAGCTGGTGACCCAGGGACGGCTCTACCGCCTGACGAAGGCCGCGGCCGCGGCCCGCGCCGGCGAACTGGCGCACGCCCTCGGCCTCGACGGGCTGCTGGACCGCAGGTGCGGAGCGCTGTCCGGCGGGCAGCGGCGGCGCCTGGACATCGCGCTGGGCCTGACGCACCGGCCCGCGGTGCTCTTCCTGGACGAGCCGACGACCGGGCTCGACCCCGGCAGCCGGGCCGGCCTGTGGGAGCTGGTCCGGCGGCTGCGTACGGACTTCGGCACCACCGTCGTCCTGACCACCCACTACCTCGACGAGGCGGACGCGCTCACCGACCGCCTCGTCGTCGTGGACCAGGGCGTGGTCGTCGCCGAGGGCACCCCGCGCGCACTCAAGACCGAGTACGCCGGCTCGCCCTGCGCGTCCCTTCAGGACGCCTTCCTCGCGATCACCGGGCGCGGTCCGGCACCCGCCGACAGCACCCCCGCAACCGTCTGACCACCCCTCCCCCAGGAGCCCCCGCATGCCCTCCGCCCTGTCCGACACGGCCCTGATCTTCGGGCGCTACGCCCGGCAGACCCTGCGCTCCAAGACGCAGATGTTCTTCGGCGTCCTGATGCCCCTGCTGTACCTGCTGTTCTTCGGCCCGCTGCTGACCGGTATGCCGCTGGCCTCCGAGGGCAGCTCCTGGCAGATCCTGGTGCCCGGCCTGCTGCTCCAACTCGCGCTCTTCGGCGCGTCGTTCTGCGGCTTCGCCATCATCCTTGAGAAGCAGTACGGCGTGGTGTCCCGGATGCGGGCGACGCCCGTCAGCCGGCTCGCGCTGCTGCTGGGCAGGGTGCTGCGGGACGCGGCGCTGCTCACCCTCCAGTCGGTACTGCTGGTGCTGGCGGCGCTGGTAATGGGGCTGCGGGCACCGCTGGGCGGCGTCCTCATCGGCTTCGCGTTCGTCGCCGCGACGGCCGTCGCGCTGTCCTCGCTCTCGTACGCGCTGGCCATGAAGGTCGCCACGCCGCAGGAGTTCGGGCCCGTCGTCAACGCCGCCACGATGCCCACGATGCTGCTGTCCGGCCTGATGCTGCCCATGGCCCTGGCTCCCGGCTGGCTCGACGCGCTCTCGCACGCCATGCCGCTGCGCTACCTCGTGGACGGCGTCCGCGCGGCCTACGTCGGCGACTACACCGGGGCACCCGTGCTGTACGGCGCGCTGGTCGCGGCCGGGCTCGCCCTGCTGGCCGGGGCCGTCTGCGCCCGCGCCTTCCGCAAGGCCGCGGCGTAGGCTCGCCCGTATGGTCAATCTGACGCGCATCTACACCCGTACCGGCGACAAAGGCACCACCGCCCTCGGCGACATGAGCCGTACCGCCAAGACCGATCCGCGCATCGCGGCGTACGCGGACGCCAACGAGGCCAACGCGGCGATCGGCGTGGCCATCGCGCTGGGCTCACTGCCGGAGGACGTGGCCAAGGTCCTCGTCCGGGTGCAGAACGACCTCTTCGACGTGGGCGCCGACCTGTCCACGCCGGTGGTGGAGAACCCGGAGTTCCCGCCGCTGCGCGTCGAACAGGCCTACATCGACAAGCTGGAGGCCGACTGCGACCACTACCTGGAGGGCCTGGAGAAGCTCCGCAGCTTCATCCTTCCCGGCGGTACGGCGGGCGCCGCGCTGCTGCACCAGGCGTGCACGGTCGTCCGCCGCGCCGAGCGCTCCACCTGGGCCGCCCTGGAAAGGCACGGCGACACCATGAACCACCTCACCGCCACCTACCTCAACCGCCTCTCCGACCTCCTGTTCATTCTGGCCCGCACGGCCAACAAGGAGCTGGGCGACGTGCTGTGGGTGCCGGGCGGCGAGCGGTAGGACGGGCTACTTGGACGCGGGCGGGCCCTGGTAGCCCGCCCCCGCGCGGTCGCGGTCCTGCGCGCCGCCCGGGGGCAGGTGGCCGGCCGGGGCCTTCTTCGGCCAGATCGTGTAGCTCACCGCGATCACCAGGTTGATGCCGATGACAAAGAGCATCTTGGTCTGCCAGTCGTGCAGCGAAGTGGTCTGCGCGGGATCGCCCACGTACCAGGCCGCGAGCTGCAGCAGGCCGATCGCGATGAGCGCGGCGAGGATCCAGCGGCCCGCCGACTGCCACTCGAAGACCGTGCGCTCCCTGCCGTACTTCGGCGCCGGCACCGGCGGGGGGCCGCCCGCGAAGCGGTGGGCGAAGCGCACGTCCACCCACTTGATCGTGCGGTGCCCCAGCGCGACCGAGAAGCCGATGTAGACGGCGGCCAGCCCGTGCTTGATGTCGGCCTGCGCGCCGTTCTTCAGGTCCACGGCCGTGGCGACCAGCAGGACCAGCTCCAGCACCGGCTCCAGCAGCAGTACGGCGGCGCCGGTGCGCGGCAGCTTCGCCAGGTACCGCAGGCTCAGCCCGATGGCCAGCAGTACCCAGAAGCCGACCTCGCAGATGATGATCAACGCGACGATCACGGGACTCCCCTTCTTTCCTGTCCCTTCCAGCCTCGCCCCGGAAACCGGCCGTCACCTCGTCGCACGCGATGATCCCGCACTGCATCTTTCGATGTACCGCGCGGCCGCCCCGGTTCGGCCGGGCCGTGGAGGCAGCGGAGCGCGCCGCCGTGTTTGATGGAGGCGTGACCGCACGACCCTTCGCCGCCCTCGCGCGACCGCACCGCGACGATGTGCGCATCGCGGTCTGCGGGCTGCTCGGCGGCCTGCTGCTGTACGGGCTGGGGCTGCGCACCGGCCCCCCGCTGCTGGACCTGCCCGGCCGGCTGGCACTGGTGGCGCTGGCCGTCATGGCCGGTGCCGAGCTGCTGCGCCGCGTCGCCCCGCGGACCTCGCTGGCCGTGGCCACCGCCGCGCTCGCCGTGGACGTGTGCAGCTCCGGGCTGATCGCCACGGTCGTGATGTTCACCGACATCGTGTACGCCGCGGTGCTGTACGGGCCGCCGGCCACCGCCCGGCGCGTACCGGTCATCAGCATCCTGCTCACCGTCGTCGCCACCGTCGTCCCGCCGGCGATCCTGCAGGACCCCCAGGCCCTGCTGATCGGCGTCGGCGTCGGCGTGATCACCGTCGGCCCCGCCTGGACGGGCGTCATCATCCGCGAGCACCGCAACGCCGCCCTGGCTGCCCGCCTGGAGGCCGAACAGGTCGCGCTGCTGGCCGAGATGGACCGTACGCAGGCCATCGTGGCGGAACGCGCCCGGATGGCACGCGAGTTGCACGACATGGTCGCCAACCACCTGTCCGCCATCGCGATCCACTCCACGGCCGCGCAGGCCATAGACGACCCGGCGGCCAGCCGGGAGGCGCTCGGCGTGATCCGCGAGAACAGCGTCCAGGGACTCGCCGAGATGCGGCGCCTGATCGGTCTGCTGCGGGACGAGAAGGCTCCGGGCGGTACGGCGGAGGCCCAGGCCACACCGTCCCTGGACGGGCTCGAAGCGCTGCTGGCGCAGGCTCGCGTCAACGGGGCGAGCAGCGGCCTGACGTTCGCCCTGGAGGACGCCAGGGCTGCGGGCGGCGGCGCGCGGCTGCCCGCGCCGGTCGAACTGGCCGCGTACCGCATCGTGCAGGAATCCCTGACCAACGCGCTCAAGCACGCCGCGCCCGGCGAGGTCGTGGTCCGCATCGCCCACGACCCCGGCTGCCCGCTCACCGTCCACGTCACCAGCCCCTTCGGCGACCGGCCCGGACCACGCGCGCCCGGCTCCGGTGCCGGCCTGATCGGCATGCGAGAGCGGATCGAGCTGCTCGGCGGCCGGTTCGAGGCCGGTCCGGAGGACGGCGGCGAGCCCGCCGGCAGCAAGATATGGCGGGTGCGGGCCACCCTGCCGGTCCGCGAGGAGGAAGAGGAACGATGACAGCTGCCACCGGCCGCCCGGTCCGGGTACTGATCGCCGAGGACCAGTCCGCCGTACGGGCCGGCCTCGTGCTGATCCTGCGCTCCGCCGCCGACATCGAGGTGGCGGGGGAGGCGGCGGACGGCGAGGAGGCGGTACGGCTGGCCCGCGAGCTGCGGCCCGACCTCGTGCTGATGGACGTTCAGATGCCCAAGCTGGACGGCGTCTCGGCCACCCGGGAGATCGTCGCCGAGGGCCTGGCCGACGTGCTGGTGCTGACCACCTTCGACCTGGACGAGTACGTGTTCGGGGCGCTGCGCGCGGGCGCCGCCGGTTTCCTGCTCAAGGACAGCGAGGCGGCGGCGCTGCTGGACGCGGTGCGCACGGTGGCCGCCGGCGAGGGGCTGATCGCCCCGGCGGTGACCCGCCGGCTGATCGCGGAGTTCGCCAACCCCCGCGGCGTACGGCAGCCGGGCAGCGGCTCCGCGCCGGACCCGGCCGTCCTGGACGTCCTGACCCGCCGCGAGCGCGAGGTGCTGGGCTGCCTGGGCCTGGGCCTGTCGAACGCCGGCATCGCGGAGCGCCTGGAGATGGCGGAGGCCACCGTCAAGACGCACGTCAGCCGCCTGCTGGGGAAGCTGGAGCTGCGCAGCCGGGTGCAAGCCGCGGTACTGGCGCAGGAATTGGGTGTCAGCGACGGCTGAGACGGGTGGCGGCCACCGCGGTCCCGCGTGGCGGAGGGCACCACCCACTTTGGTCCAGACCTCTTGACCGTAGGTCTGGACCTTTTTACGCTCCCTTCACATCTTTGCGGTGAGCGCGCCCCACAGCGCTCACCGGGCGGCGCAGGTTCCCCCACCTTCCCCACCCCCTTACCTGGGAGCATCCGTGACACCCGGAACCTTGACACGCACCACCCACGCCCGACGAAGAGCCCTCGCGGCCCTCACCGCCCTCCTCCTGCCCGTGGCCGCGCTCATCGGCCTGGCCGGTGCCTCCCCCGCGCACGCCGCCGAGTCGGCGACCGCCGCGTACACCAAGGTCTCCGACTGGGGCACCGGCTTCCAGGGGCAGTGGACGGTGAAGAACACCGGCACCACCACCATCAACGGCTGGACCGTCGAGTGGGACTTCCCCTCCGGCACCACCGTCGGCTCCGCCTGGGACGCCCAGGTCAGCGGCTCGGCCGGGCACTACACCGCCAAGAACCTCAGCTGGAACGGCACCATCTCCCCCGGTGCCTCGGTCAGCTTCGGGTTCATCGGCACCGGCTCCGGCGGCGGGGACGTGACCGGCTGCAAGCTCAACGGCGGCCCCTGCGACGGTACGCAGCCCGGTGACACCCCGCCCTCCGCGCCCGGCAAGCCGGTGGCGAGCAACGTCACCGACACC